>CAYHTC010000141.1:0-6753 GCA_964359445.1 uncultured Sediminibacterium sp.
ATCCAGGCGGTATTTTATAACTGCCTGAAAGTGGCTTTACCCGGGATTATTAATAATTAAAGTATCCTCATAAAAACTTACTTCACCCGTTGTAATATTATGATTGCCGCCAATAATACCTATTTCACCCCTTTCAATCATTTCTTTTAAAATAGGACTGCGTTCCATTATGGCATGTACGGTTCTTTTCACATTAATGGCAGCTACTTTTTCTACAAATTCACTATTGCCTGAGTTACGGTTTTCCGTTATTGTTCTTTCATCATACACTGCCGGCTGTATCTTGCTTAATAAGGCTGTCAGGTTGCCCATTTCCACGTGGTCGCAGGCTCCTTTTACAGCGCCGCATTTTGTGTGTCCCAGCACCACAATTATTTTTGAGCCTGCCACTTTACAACCAAACTCCATGCTCCCCAGAATATCTTCATTAATTATATTGCCCGCAATACGAACACTAAAAACATCTCCCAGTCCCTGGTCAAAAATCAATTCCGCCGAAGTACGGGAATCAATGCAACTTAAAATAACAGCAAATGGGTGTTGCCCGTCGGATGTTTCATTTGCCTGCTGCAACAGGTTGCGGTTTACTTTAAGGTTATTTACAAATCTCTTATTCCCTTCTTTTAATATATCAATCGCCATTGAAGGGGTAATAGCATCTTGCATTTCTTTGTTTACTGTTTTCATTTTTTTATACTTTTTAACTGGTTTAAAGTTTATTTATGGGAATGGTATTTAGCAGGATTTGCCGCATATCGATATGCTGTACAGGCGTGCAACGTAACCTGTGTTTGACTGTAGTAATGCAGCCTGATTCATAAAAAATATCCACATGAAATATTGTTCTGATTAATAAGCCTGTTCAATGAAATTTATTTTTTCTACTGTTATATTCTTGGTTTTTGCATTACTCTCATAGTCTTTTATCAATTCAATTACATCATGCGCAATAGATTTAGATTTACTGCAATCAATAATAACTTTTGAATTAACGGGAATAGCCTCTAAGGCCTGCATAACACTTGCCTTATTAAAAAACGAAACTTCCTGGGCTAATTCTATATGGTGGACTTCGTGGCCTTCTTCTGTAGTTACCACATCTTTCATGTGATGGGAATTGCGGTAACTATGACGTAAGGTGTAAAAGATACCGAAGATAATGCCGATTGTAATGCCTTTCAGTAAATCGGTTGCCAATATGCCAATAACAGTAGCCGCAAACGGAACAAACTGCTCCCAGCCCAATTTGTACATCTGTTTAAAAAGAGCTGGTTGGGCCAATTTATACCCAACCATAAGTAAGATGGCGGCTAAGCTTGCAAGAGGAATCATGTTCAGTAACTCCGCAATAGTAATAGCGCTGATTAATAAAAATACCCCATGAAGTATGGCAGACATTTTTGTTTTACCACCAAATGAAATATTCGCTGAGCTCCTTACAATAACCTGTGTAATGGGTAACCCTCCAATTAGTCCTGAAACAATATTTCCCAATCCCTGCGCCTTCAATTCCCTGTTTGTTGGTGTAATTCTTTTAAACGGGTCAAGTTTGTCAGTTGCCTCTATGGATAACAGCGTTTCCAAACTTGCTACAATAGCTAATACAACGGCTATTTTCCAAACCTCAGCATTTGTTATTGCAGAAAAATCAGGAAAAGTAAACTGGCCGAAAAACGCTGTTAAACTATGTGCAACAGGAAGCCTTACTACCTGGTCTGCAGCCAAACTGAAATGTAATATTCCTGACTGGAACAGATAGTTCATTACAATACCAAGAATAACTACCACAATCGGGCCCTGTATCAATTGAAATAGTTTATGTTTTTTTGTTAATACTTTATCCCATAATATCAGGATAGTTATTGACAGGACAGCTATGAGTATAGCTCCGGTCGTTAAAACATCAAAGGCTTTGGTAAGAGATGATAAAGTGGTTCCTCCGTCAGTTTGGAAATAAGATAAATCTCCTTCAGCATCTTTATCGTAACCCAGTGCATGGGGTATTTGCTTTAAAATAATCAGCAGCCCGATACCGGTAAGCATCCCTTTAATTACAGAAGAGGGAAAGAAATAGGCAATAAAGCCGGCTTTGGCAAAGCCCATAATAAGCTGAATAACTCCGGCCAGAACAACGGCTAATAAAAAGGCGGGCAAGGAACCAAGTGTGGTGATAGAGGTTAACACTATCACGGCTAATCCGGCAGCAGGGCCACTAACGTCTAAAGAAGAACCACTGGCAATAGCCACTACAAT
Organism: uncultured Sediminibacterium sp.; assembly: GCA_964359445.1. Classification (GTDB taxonomy): domain Bacteria; phylum Bacteroidota; class Bacteroidia; order Chitinophagales; family Chitinophagaceae; genus Sediminibacterium. The sequence goes on from CAYHTC010000141.1 coordinate 2,254, forward strand.
GCCTCCAACAATGCCGGCAATTATACCGGCAAATAATGGCGCCCCCGATGCCAGGGCTATGCCCAGGCATAAAGGAACAGCCACAAAAAACACGACTATACTGGCCGGCAGGTCGTTTTTTAATTCTTTAAACATATTTTTTACTTCCATATTTGGTTGTTATTAAGTTTACAAGGTAAAGATAGTATTTTTATTTTAAATAATAGTATTACTATCTTAATAAATTGTAAAACTTTTAACTACCTTCGCATCGTACATATCATTTATTTTAATTTCACAACTTCTGTATATCATACACATTTACAGGAGAATAGAAAAGCCGTATGGAATTACAACTGCAAATAAAAATGAACGAAAAGTTATTTCTCAGAAACCCGGAGCAAACCGAATTGGGTAAAAAAATTATACTGCACAGCATTCAATTAATTCACAAAAATGGATTTGAATCGTTCACCTTTAAGAAACTGGCAGAAGATATTGGCACAACCGAGGCAGGTATTTACCGGTATTTTGAGAACAAACACCGGTTACTGATATATATTACGGCCTGGTATTGGAGCTGGCTTGAATACCGGGTTGCTGTTAATACCAATAATATTAAAGATCCTGCAGTTAAACTGAAAAGGGTAATTAAGTTATTAGCTACCACCGTGAAGGATGATATTAAAACCAGTTATGTAAATGAAAGTATCCTGCACCAGATTATCATTGCAGAAGGTACCAAAGCCTATTTAACCAAGCATGTATCTGAAGATAACAAGGACCAACTGTTTAAACCATACAAAGACCTGTGCGCTAAAATTGGTGATATTATCATTGAGTGTAACCCCAAATACAAGTACGCCAGATCATTGTCGAGTACCATCATTGAAATAGCACATTTCCAGAATTTTTTTATGAATAATCTTCCTTCATTAACGGATTTCGGGAAAGATAAGGATGAATCAAAGATTGTTGCCTTTCTGAAGGATCTGGTGTTTTGCAATATAAAAAAGTGAGTTACTTATAAATAAAACAAAAATGATCGGCAACAACGGCGTTTCATACAGGAATGCGTTTAGTTATACCACAGTTATTTTATTGAATATAATCTATTCAATAAAAAAATCTTTCACCCTGCTGAGGCAGGTGAGCATCTATCCTAAATTGTTTGGCGAAGCTGTTAATATATAATCGTGTTCTCTGAACGGGCGCCATTCCTTTTTTTCGAATTGAAATGCCAGACCATTGAGAACTCCATGCTTTGCACAGAGTTATACGAGTTCCTGATCTCTGAATTGATCACATCATAAGATATCCCAATCAACCAGTTTTTTCCTTCTAATCCGATATAAGGATATAGTGCGTCTCTAAAACGGTTCCATAAACCTATATGCAGGCTTTCGATTATATTATCATTTATTTTAGCTTTGTACACCGCACCGAGGGTAAAAATGCTGTTCTGGCCCTGTGTTTCACTTATACTGCTGATATGCACTTCATCTTTGTTTCTCAGGTAAAATACGAATCCACCCTGCAGGCTGATGCGACGAGCTATACTGTAAGTATTATTACTGAAAACCCCTTCCCGTGGCGTACCTGCATGAAAAACAGCAACTCCCAGTTGATAGCCCCAGTTTTCGGGAATGGTCTTACTGTAATATACGCCCGCATTCACGTCTAAATAACGGTTGGTTAAAATATTAACCGGATCGCCGGAAGGAACTGAGCGTTGAAAACCCATACTTCCGAACTGTGACTGGAACTCAAACTTACCGGCATCCAGAAGCCTGTTAGCATAAGTACCCTCTATGCCTACACCCAGCAGTTCATTGCCCTTTTCATCAAGCGCTATGTTATAGGCGGCCCCTACAGAAAAATAATTATTTTTAAGAAGCCCTGAGTTAGACGCATCGCTTAACAGGGAAATCCCTATACCAAAAACACTTTTACCAGTACTGCCTGTCAGAAAATTTTTTTCCAGGGATACGGCAGTCGTGGAGAACGATGCAAGAGTGCCGCTACCCCACCATTGTGAACGAAAAGTTGTAAGCGCACGCCAGTCGGCAACACCTTTTCCGATAAGAGCGGGGTTTAGGGTCATCGGGGAAGTGAAGTATTGTGAAAAATGCGGGTCTTGCGCTTTTAAGGCCGGACAATACATACAACATACATATATAAGTAAAGCAAACAGTAATTGGTTTTTTTTCATAATGTTTTTGTTTTTCACTTTTCCATTATTCTCTTTATCTAAGCAGGGTCACACTACCCGTTTTTATTGTATTGTTTCCAAACTTATCAATAACCTCAACCATCCATACATAGGTATCCATCGGTTGGAGCACATTGTTGAACCTGCCATCCCATCCTGTTGTAGCATCACTTGTTTCAAAAATTATTTTTGCATAACGGTTAAAGACGCGGAAATAATGCAATTGTCTAACCCCTGCCAGGTTAACAAACAGCCTGTCATTGATGCCATCACCATTAGGTGTAAACACATTCGGCACATAGATCCTGTTGTCGTATATCCTTACCAGCAGTGTATCAACAGTGATACAGGATGATGGTGTCTTGATACTGATCCTGTATTCCTGGTCGGCACTGAGCGTGGTTTTGGGATTAGACACGGCAGGATTAGACAGCCCGGTTGCCGGGGTCCATAAATAACTGCTTCCAAAATTCCTTGCCTGCAGATCCAATGGCTCATTGATCAATACATTCACCGGTTGCATACGTACCGCGGATGCCGGTTGTTCTACCGTTATCACCCGTGTTACACTATCTGCCAGTGCAGGACATACAAACGATATTACTTTTAGTTTCATACTAACATTACCGGGTTGCGTATAAGTGAACGAAGGAGTACTAACAGTGGAATTTTTTCCGGTATTATCGCTCCACCGGTAACTCACCTGTCCGCTCCCGGTAGTAACAGAAAGGTTGTTAAAGAATATAGGATTGTTGATGCAGTAACTGTCATAATTAAAGGCAGCTTTTGGGTCCTGTATCAGCGTGATCGTAATAGTATTATCTGCAGCAGCTTCACAACCGGCCGCACTGATCAGGCTGGCAGTATACACACCTGCTCCTGTTACGGTTAATTGATTGCCGGTTATTCCGCTGATAGCTATCCCATTTTTGAACCAGGCATACGTATTGCCACCGGTAACACTTAACCCTAATGTTGCGGCTGTTCCGCATAACACAGTTCCCTGAGCAGCGGTAATGTTTCCTGAAGGAAGCGCATTGATGGTCACTGCAACAGGCGCCGGATCAGAAACAATTCCCGCACTGCTCATGCCTTTGATATAGTATGTACCGCTTGCCGCTATCGCGGCCGGATTGGCTAACAGGTTAGTGGCTGCCGCATCAGTATAGTAAGAATAGATCAGCCCCTGGTCACTACCGGCTGTAACTGAAGTGGCTGTGAGATCAACAGTTGCAGGCATACATACCGCTGCCGGATCTGTAATGATCACCCTGGGTTTATTGCCAATGGTAATAACTGAAGTTGCGCTGGCAGTACATCCCCCGCTACTGATTACGGTGTAGGTAATGGTTGCGGTACCGGCGCTGACACCTGTGATCACGCCACCTGAATCAACAGATACTATGGCAGGGTTACTGCTGCTCCATGTACCGCCGGATGTGTCCCCTGTTAAAGTTGCCGTATCGCCCTTTATTAAACTGGTAACGCCTGAAATAATTGCCCGTGGAGTATCCATTACTAATTTAATACCTGGTACGGAATTGGTGAAACTGGTATTGATCGCGCTGACAAGACACCGGTAATAAGTGTTACCCGTTATGGTGGGGCTATATATCTCGCTGTTAGCACCGGCTATATTGCTCCAGTTCAGACTGTCGGTCGATGACAGCCATTGATACATGAGCATTGGTCCTGAAATATTTAAAGTGAGGGTGGTACTGAAAGAAGGACAGCCCCAGCTACTGGCAGTTGCTCTTGCAATAATACCATTTACGATGCCAGTAGGTGCACCGGATACGACCATGTTAGCTATATCATTCATGTCTGACCGGATCATGAGATTATTGTTCGCATCAAGATTGCCAAACATCAGGGTCGCGGTATTGGTAACCGATATCGGTGCATTAAGTACAGAAACACTGGAAGAAGAATGGGCTACGGTAAAATGCTCAACCATTGTGGTACCCGTTCCGCTATAATTAACGGCGCCTCCAAAAAACAAAGTACCGGTTGATCCACTCAAAACACCATTATTGATAAAACTGCCTTCTCCCAGAACCAAATGAACATTGCCGTTAATAGTGAGCCTGGTGCCGCCTGTCATGCTAACGGTATTCTGGGCATTGATACCTGCAAAAAAGCATAAATGCGACAGAAGGCAGATCAGTTTTTTCATGATGTTGAAATTATATGCCAATACAGTTTTATATCAGTAAATCAATTATAAAAATGATATTTCAATCCATTTGTCAACTCCATCACTCACTAATACGCTTGATTTACGGGCAGTAACACTGGTTCCAGCTACT
>CAYHTC010000142.1:0-6751 GCA_964359445.1 uncultured Sediminibacterium sp.
AGCGGTTATCCCTACGGGATATTTTGATTTTTGAATCGCTGATTTAAAACGGGTTATGCCTTGTTACAGAGCCCTTATCCCTACGCGATATTTTGATTTTTGAATCGCCGATTTAAAACGGGTTCCGCCTTGTTACAGAGCGGTTATCCCTACGGGATATTTTGATTTTTGAATCGCTGATTTAAAACGGGTTGTGCCTTGTTACAGAGCCCTTATCCCTACGCGATACACATTTGCCTATCCCGTAGGGATAACCGCTCTGTAGCACAAATACGTAGTATAAATACATTGCCCCGTTAGGGGCTACCCTTCGCATTTTGGAATAATTTCAGGCTAAAAGAATATGGCAAACACGTATACGCAATTATATATACAATGTGTTTTTGCGGTAAAATACCGTAAGGCAATGATTAGCCAGGCTTGGGATGAACGCCTTCGTCATTATATAACGGCTATTGTTCAAAACAATGGGCATAAAATGCTTTCTATTAATAATATGCCGGATCACCTTCATTTATTCATTGGATTAAATCCGGCACAATCCCTTTCAAGCCTGATGAAATTGGTGAAGGGAGATTCATCAGAATGGATTAATAAAGAAAATCTAACTACCCAAAAATTTAACTGGCAAGAAGGATATGGGGCATTCAGCTATTCAAGATCACAGATACAGGATGTATCAAAATACATCGAGCATCAACAGGAACATCACCAAAAAAAGAATTTTCTGGAAGAATATAAAACTATGCTGGAATACTTTGCAATTGAATACAATGAACAATACATCTTCAAAGAGATGGAAGTCTGATCTGGCTACAAGGTCTGACCATGCTAATACGGATTTATTACTACTACTACTATTATTATTATTTATTCAATGATTGAGGCACTAATCTTTCTGAAATTTTTTTTGTTTCACCCACGCCTCTCTCCCCCCCTTCATGGTATTCTGCATCCTCATTTACATCCCATAAATCATAGAGTTCTTTTCCGGCAATGATATTTTTCGCGGCCAGCATGGCGGTCATCATACTATGATCCTGGTTATTGTATTTGTGCATGCCGTTACGGCCCACCAAATACAGTCCCGGATAGGCTTTGAGCGCTTCGCGAACAGACTCTACATTTTCTTTATAGGAATGATCATATACCGGATAGGCTTTGGGTTGACGTACTACATAACCATCTATAACAGCACTGTCTTTGGTTAAACCAATCTGTTCAATCTCTTTCTTAGCCAGGTTGATTAACGTTTCATCCGAGCTGGTCCACAAACCATCTCCTTCAAAACAAAAATATTCCAGGCCATAACAGGCCATATCGGGATCAGGTACCATGAATGGGCTCCATGATTTAAAATTTTGTATCCGGCCTACTTTCACACTGGGATCGTGAATATATATCCAGTTATCCGTAAAAGCATCTTCATCTTTACAGATCAACACTACGGTTAAAAAATCCCTATAGCCCAATTGATGCGCTGCATTAAAAGCTTTCTGAGGAAAACGGGGTGTAACAGCGTTAATTAATTCGCGCATAGGCGCTGAAGACAGTATATAATCAAATCCTTCTAAAGTTCTCTCATCAGTTGTATGAACTGTCCACCGATTTCCCGTGAAATGTATGTCTTTAACACCACTATTCATATCTATCTGAACACCCATCTGTATGCATTTAACGGCGCAGGTCTCCCACATCATGCCGGGACCATATTTAGGATACCGAAATGAATCAATGAGGGTCTTGATTACTTTATCCTTATCTCCGCCACCTGTTTTTGGTTTAAACAAAGCATTCCGGATAGCGCTGCTTAGTGATAGCCCTTTAATACGTTGTGCGGCCCAGTCGGCTGAAATTTCATTACAGGGAATACCCCATACCTTCTCCGTATAGGTTTTGAAAAAAATATTGAACAGGCGTTGTCCGAACTGGTTAATTACCCAGTCTTCAAAATTGGTTGGATTCTTAACCGGAAAAGCTTTTGCTTTCAGGTAACTCAATACACATAACCCACTTTCTATAATACCCAGTTTATTCAGTGCATCCAATGCAACCAATGGGTAAGAGAAGAATTTTTTATTGTAATAGATGCGCGAGCTGCGGGGACGCTCAAGCATTTCATCGCCCAATATCTCCGTCCAGAAGTCTTCTACCTCTTTTGATTTGGAAAAAAAACGATGCCCGCCGATATCAAAATGGTATCCTTTATAGCTCTCCGTTCTTGAGATACCACCCACATAGGTAGGATCTTTTTCAAATACAGTTACCTGCCGGCCAGCCTTACCTAATAAATAAGCAGCGGTTAAGCCTGCCGGGCCGGCTCCTATGATGGCGATTCTTTTTGACATGTGCAGCGATCGTAAATAATGAGGATTAGCTGAATAAAGTGCCAAAGGTGTGAAATTATTGTGGTTCTACCGCTATTTTTGCCCGGCTAACTTAACAGGCTGCTCATAAAAACAGGTTCAAATGACGCAAAATAAATATACTATCTATTTCAAACCTTTTGCAGAACTTACCCCTTTTGAGTTGTATGCTATCATACGTTTGCGCAATGAAGTTTTTATTGTAGAACAAAACTGCGTGTTCCAGGATGCAGATAATAAGGATCTTTTCTCGCATCATTTAATGCTATGGGATGATGAAACCCTTGTAGCCTATGCCCGTTTATTACCGAAAGGTTTGGTGTACGAACAAATGTCAATTGGCAGGGTAATCAGTTCACCTGCCTACAGAAGAACAGGAGCAGGTAAAATTTTAATGGTCCGTGCGATAGCAGCCTGCAAAGCATTATTTGGTGATGGCCCCATTAAAATTGGCGCGCAGTTATATCTGAAAAAATTTTACGAATCTTTCGGTTTTGTGCAAACCAGTGATATTTACCTGGAAGATAATATAGAGCATATAGAAATGAGAAAGGAGCAATGAATGAATGAATGATTTCCCCATTCTATCATTCTATCCTTGAGTTAATTCTATTTTCAGGAATCTCGCCGTATGGCTTTTGGTAACGTTGACCATCTTTTCCGGAATGCCTTCAAATAAAATAATTCCGCCGCCATCACCTCCTTCCGGGCCGAGGTCAATGATATGGTCGGCTACCTTGATCACGTCTAAATTGTGTTCAATCACTAATACACTGTTACCGCGGTCAACCAGTTTATTTAATACATCCAGCAGGTGTTGTATATCCTGGAAATGAAGTCCTGTTGTGGGTTCATCGAGAATGTAAAATGTTTTTCCGGTATCTTTCTTACTTAGCTCCGTGGCCAGTTTAACACGCTGTGCCTCACCACCACTAAGGGTTACAGCCGACTGACCGAGTGTGATATACCCCAACCCAACATCCTGCAGTACTTTTATTTTTCTAAATAAGTAGGCGATGGGTTGAAAGAATTCGCAAGCTTCATCCACAGTCATATTCAACACATCACTGATAGATTTTCCTTTGTAGCGGATTTCCAGTGTTTCGCGGTTATATCGTTTGCCATTACATTTTTCGCAATGCACATATACATCGGGAAGAAAGCTCATTTCAATCACGCGCATGCCACCTCCTTCACAAACATCACAACGCCCGCCTTTTACATTGAAAGAAAAACGACCCGCGGCATATCCCCTAATTTTAGCTTCAGGTATTGAAGCGAATAAGGTTCTGATCTCTGTAAAAAATCCACAATAGGTAGCAGGGTTACTGCGGGGGGTTCGGCCAATAGGAGATTGATCAATCTCGATCACTTTATCAATATGTTCTAACCCTTTAATACTTTTGAACGGCATGGGTGTAACACGGCTGTTGTAACAGTGCTTTGAGAGAACAGGATACAATGTTTCGTTGATCAGGGTTGATTTGCCACTTCCGCTTACACCGCTAACCACTATCAATTTCCCTAAGGGGAATGTTACGTTAACATTCTTCAGATTATTCCCTTGTGCACCTTTTAACTCCAGTAATTTACCATTACCTGGTCTCCTTTCTTTTGGAACCGCAATACTTTTTTTGCCATTCAGGTATAAAGCTGTTTCAGAACCACTTAGTAATACTTCAGCCGGCGTACCGGCAGCAACAATATGTCCGCCATATAAACCTGCTTTAGGGCCAATATCAACCAGGTGATCAGCAGCCATCATAATATCTTTATCATGTTCAACCACCAATACACTATTACCGATATTCCGCAGATTTTGCAGGGCTACTATTAACTGATGATTATCCCTTTGATGCAACCCGATAGAAGGCTCATCCAGGATATAAGTAATTCCCTGTAACTGAGAACCTATCTGTGTAGCAAGACGAATGCGCTGAGATTCGCCACCACTAAGACTTCGCGAAGGACGATTCAGAGACAGGTACGTTAAACCCACATCCAATAAAAACTGAACGCGTTCACGTATCTCTTTGAGAATGTCTTTTGCTATCAGGTTTTGTTTATTACTTAGTCTTTTTTCAATAGAACCGAACCAGGCCAATAATGTATCAAGGTTCATATCACTCAGCTCTGAAATATTCTTCTCGTTTATCTTAAACCAAAGACTTTCTTTTTTTAACCGTGTACCATTACAGGAATGGCAAACTTTGAGTTCCAGGAATTTTTCTACCCATTCCCGCAGAGATTCGCTTTGGCTATTACCGGCGAACCATCTCTTTAACATAGGAACTATGCCTTCAAATTCACCCTCGTATGGATGGCCACCGGCAGCGGCATCCATATCAGACAGTTCCGGTGAACTACCTTCAGGATTGCCATATAATAAAACATTCAGAGAAGCTGGTGAGAGGTCCCTGATCGGTTTATCGAGACTGATCTTATGTTTCTTGGCCAGAATTTCCACATTCCGGAACAGGAAAGCATCGCGTTGTTCGCCAAGAGGCGCTATCCCACCTTCTTTCACAGTAAGCTTTGAATCCGGAATAATCGCTTCCATACTGATACTGTATACATTTCCCAATCCCTTACAGGCAAGGCAGGCACCATAAGGCGAGTTGAATGAGAAAGCGTTGGGAGAGGGTTCTTCATAACTAATGCCGGTATCTTCACACATCAGTTGTTTGGAATATTGTATGGTTTTATTTGTATCGTTCAATAGCAGGAACAGTAACTCTTTACCCATTTTCAAAGTCTGCTGTACACTCTGGCTCAGTCTAACCTTCATATCATCTGTTACCTGCAGGCGGTCAATCACCACTTCAATATCGTGTATCTTATACCGGTCAACCTGTAGTTTTGGCGTCAGGTCCATCACTTCCGCATCCACTCTTATTTTTAAAAAACCTTTTTTACGTATCTCTTCAAACAGTTCACGGTAATGGCCTTTCCTTCCCCTGATGAGTGGCGCCAGTAAACTTATTTTTTTATTTTTGTATCTGGCAAAAATGTCTTCTACAATTTCTTCTTCACTAAACTTTACCATTTTCTTACCGGTGTTATAACTATAGGCCTCTCCTATTCTCGCGAATAACAATCGTAAAAAATCATAGACCTCCGTTACTGTTCCAACTGTTGAGCGTGGGTTTTTGTTGGTTGTTTTTTGTTCGATGGAGATAACGGGCGAAAGGCCTGTGATCTTATCTACATCAGTCCGCTCCATATCGCCCATAAACTGTCTGGCATAGGCGCTGAAACTTTCCATGTAACGACGTTGCCCTTCATTATAAATGGTATCAAAAGCCAATGACGATTTTCCACTGCCGCTTACGCCCGTAAATACAACGAGTTTATTTTTAGGGATCGCAATATCAATATTCTTAAGATTGTGTTCCCTGGCGCCAAATACTTCAATATATTCTTCCCGGGGTTCAGGGGCTTTTGGGCCTGTTTTTACTGTTTTTGCCATAATTGGGTGCTAAAGATAGTAACAACCCGCTAGCCAAAAAGTGGTAAGATCACATTTATTCAATAGTTTTTTTGGGGCGCTGAAAGCCTTATCTGTATTGCGTTACAAAATCCATTCTATTATTTTAGCAGACTTTTATTTGGAAATCTGAAATCAGTACCCTTACATTTGCACCAGTTCTTTAGATCACTTATCAAGAAAGGCAGAGGGAAATTGGCCCGATGAAGCCTTGGCAACCCATACAGTTAACTCAATTGTATGAAGGTGCCAAATCCGACCGCGCAGTATGCGTGGGAAGATAAGTCAGAGTAATAGTTTGCTTATTAGATCACAGTTCCTGTGAAATACTATATTCAAGCTCATCTGACTTACCGGATGAGCTTTTTTTATACCCCCAACCCAAAAAACGGGTTGCACGGTGGTAATCTGTCACCTGAAAATATATTTTGGCAATTAACATAAAGTCTATTAGTTTTGTAGGATAATACACATGACAACACTTTCAAATACAACTATTTTCCAAAGGTGCTCAAATAAGGGCCATATTTGTTGCATGCGTTGTTGTTGCCAAATGGCATAACTACTTCTCCTGACAGGCTTACTAATAGTCACTGTTACTTAGCTAATTTCTTTATTATTTACACTTAATACAAAAACAATTTTTATGAATCAATCATTCCATTTTGAAACCTTACAACTGCATGCGGGACAACAGATAGACCCAACTACCAATGCAAGAGCTGTTCCCATTTATCAAACCACTTCATACGGTTTTAAAAATTCAGAACATGCCGCTAATTTATTTGGCCTGAAAGAATTTGGTAATATTTATACCCGCCTTATGAACCCTACCACAGATGTGTTTGAACAACGCATTGCCGCATTGGAAGGAGGTGTAGCTGCCCTGGCTACAGCT
>CAYHTC010000143.1:0-6635 GCA_964359445.1 uncultured Sediminibacterium sp.
CCCCCGCCCCCCCCCCCCCCCCCGCGCTAAGGCGGGCAAGACAGAAATATTTTTCACCACCCACCGGAAAACCTTTCTTAGTCCCGGAAACTACTGATTATTTTCTCCAACTGATTGGCAGGAACCACCCCGCTTTGTCTCCATACCGCTTTTCCTTTTTTGAAAAGGATGAGCGTGGGTACGCCCTGTATCTGGTATACACTGGCCGTTTGCGGACTTTTGTCAACGTCTATCTGCAGTATAGTTGTGCTGTCGCCCAGTTTTGATTTTAATTCTTTCAAAACGGGTTTCATTATTTTACACGGACCACACCATTCGGCAAAGAAATCAACCAATACCGGTTTTTCTCCCCGGATAATCTCTGAGAAAGTTGCCATATCAGTTTGTTTTTATTTCTTCAAAATGGGGTTCGCTTATCTCCGTCAATCCGGGCCGCGCCTTTGTCGTAGGTATATAACAACCGCCCGTTGCACAGCCAAAATGAAAAATGGCCATTGATGCAAAATAAATACCCGGTAATAGTCCTGTCCACTCCTTACTAATGATTGAATAAACAGAAATACCCAACCCTATTGCCAGGTAAACAAATCGTACAACATGCCAGTTGCCAAACACTCTTTCTTTAATCATCCGTTTATTTTTTGCTGAAGGCTCGTCCATCCGCCACCATTATATACTTCTGTATATCCGCACATCTCTAAAATACCCCTTGCTGATCCGCTTCGCATTCCGCTTGCACAACAGGTAATAACGGGTTTGTTTTTCTTTATTTTAGACAATTGTCCCTGCAGGGTATCCAGCGGAATGTTTACGGCTCCTTTAATATGCCCCCCCTGGAATTCCCCCGGTGTTCTCACGTCTATTATTTGCGCCCCCTTTTTAAGCAGCTCCTCAAAATTAATTTGTGGGCCCTGACCAAACAGCGATCTGATTGCTTCAAACATTTGATTTTCCTTTTATTAAAGCGGCGTCGCCCGCTTTATTGTTAAAAATTAGTTTTTCTTCTTTTTGTCGGCGGTACCCATATTTTTTTTTGCTTTTTGCTCTGGTTTATACAAAATTACAATAGGTTTAGGGCCGGCTGTGTTACATAAGTTACAGTTCTCTGAGCAGCTTAATCTGGTTGCGGTACAGAAGCAGCTTTTTATCTGTTTCTAATTTTTTTAACAGCCTCGAAACTACCACCCTTGATGTAGCCAGCTCATTGGCTATTTGTTCGTGTGAGAGATTGATAAGCGTAGATCCGGTTGTTTTAGATTTTTCTTTCAGATAAGAAACCAGTCGCTCATCCAGCTTTTGAAATGCAATCTGATCAATGGTTTTCAGAAGTTCATGAAAGCGGTTCTGTACAGCCCTCATAACAAAGCTTTTCCAGGTAGGGTATTTTGTCATCCACTCATCCATGGTACTAACCGGAATGGTCAGCATTTCAACATCTTCTTCAGCAACGGCCCTTATCTCACTGGCGTGCTGCTGCATACAGCAGGTAAATGTCATGGCACAGCTTTCGAGCGGGTTAACATAGTAGAGCAACAACTCTCTTCCTTCCTCATCGGTTCTGGAAACCTTAACGGAACCGGAAAGAATAATAGGCATCATTCTAACCGTTTGTCCCACATCCAGAATAATGGTGCCCGCCCTCACAGAAACAATTTTTCCTTTTATCTCTATTTCATCAAGTAGTTCTTTTTCAAAAACGAGTCCAAATGTTTCTTTTATTACCATAATATAAAGATAAACCGATTATCTAATCAACCCCGCTACCTTACTTATCTCCATCATTCTATCCATAGACCGTTTGGCCGCCAGACGAAGCCTTTCATCCATCATAATTTCGGGTGTTTCATATTGCATACAGATATATAGCTTCTCAAGCGTATTAAGCTTCATATACGGACAATCATTACAAGCGCAACTGTTGGTAGGTGGCGCCGGTATAAAGGTCTTTTGGGGGCTGTTTTGTTGCATCTGGTGCAGTATCCCTGTCTCTGTTGCTACAATATATTGCATAGCGCTGTCTCTTTCCGAATATTGTAATAACTGTGTGGTACTTCCAATATAATCTGCGATGGCCAATACTGCTTCTTCACATTCAGGATGTGCAATAAGTTTGGCCTGCGGGTGGCGGATTTTTAATTTGGTTATTTTTTCGAGACTGAATATTTCATGTACCATACAGGCTCCGTTCCATAATAACATATTACGGCCCGTTTTTTTATTGAGATAAGCCCCAAGGTTTTTATCCGGAGCAAAAATAATGGGCCGGTCTTTTGGTACACTTTCAATTATTTTTTCCGCATTACTACTGGTGCAGATGATATCACTCAACGCTTTTATATCAGCCGTACAGTTGATATAAGATATCACCAGATGGTTAGGATGTTTTTCTCTGAATGCTTTAAAAAGTTCTGTAGGTGCACTGTCTGCCAGTGAGCAACCCGCTTTCAGATCAGGCAGTAAAATCTTTTTTCCGGGATTTAATATCTTGGCTGTTTCAGCCATGAAGTGTACTCCGGCAAAAACAATAATGTCCGCGTCGGTTTGTTTTGCCTTCTGTGCAAGTCCCAAACTATCGCCAACATAATCCGCCACATCCTGGATATCAGGCTCCTGGTAATAATGGGCAAGTATAACAGCATTCTTTTCTTTCTTTAGTCGCTCAATCTCGGCAAATAAATCCAGACGGGGATCAATTTCTATATCCAGAAAACCTTTTTTTAAAATCGCGTTTTTATCGATGTTCATAACTACTGTAATAGTATTTAATAATATCTTTTTATAAAACTTAACTACTACTATTAGGGGTGTGGATATCAGGATAACTTTATTTTCCCCAGTTGGCAAAGATAATTATCTATGGTTTATTCACAGTAATTAACAATATTATTAACGGGAGTTTTTTATATGAGATCAATATCCGCCTGTTTTTTTAACATAGGTGTATATCCTAAATCACATAATTATTTATTTACTATCCACAATTCTGTCACTGTGCATTAACAGGGATAAACAGCAAGTGAGTTTCTGTAAAACCACTAAAATGATACCATTCTGAATAATTTATTCTTCCGGTATCCACTTTTTTCGATAGAAAAAGCCGGTTTTTCCACCATAATTGTGCTTTATTAACGGCTATTTGTGGATTTCTATTTCAAAAAGAGGCCTCTAGGGTTTCCTGCTCCCAACGGGTCCCGCTAACCGGTTAAAAAATCAATATTAAATAGTATCCTCCCATAATCCTTGTATTTCATGCTATTAAATAGGTTTTCCACAATTTGTTCTGATGTTTTATTCCCCTATTTTTGCCTCCCGTTAAAATCGGGATCAAATTATTAACTAATTATATTATTATGTCTGTAATTCAAAGGATTCGTGATAAAGGTGCGTGGATTGTTTTTGCTATTATAGCGCTGGCATTAATTGCCTTTATTTTGCAGGATGGGGTAGGTCGTGGCGGCTCCGGCGCGGCTAATGCCACCACACTCGGAAAGGTAAATGGTGAAAAGATTGAACGCGCCGATTTCGAAGAGAAACTATCCCTTCAGGAACGCATGTATAGTTCACAGGGCGCCAAGCGGGAACAATTGATCGGATCATTATGGAACCAGGAGGTAGAAAGAGTGGTTTTGAATCAGGAATACCGGAAACTCGGTTTGCAGGTGTCTTCCAAAGAACTGAGTGACATCCTTTTTGGTGAAAACTCTCCCCTGCGCCAGGAGTTTACCGATCCTAAAACAGGTGAGTTCCGCGCCAATGACGCCAGACAGGCTTTTGCGCAACTGAAGAAAAGTAAAAATACCGAGCAGATTAAAACCATCAATAATGTGTACATCAACCCCACTATTGAACACACGCTCCGAAACAAATACCAGAACCTGTTAATTCAGGCAGCTTATATACCCAAATGGTTGCTCGATAAACAACAGGCAGATAATAATGCCGTTGCTTCTTTCTCTTATGTATATGTACCATATGCCGCTGTTAATGACAGTTCCATTAAAGTGAGTGATGATGAGATTAAAAGCTATGTAAATAAACATGCTAAAGAGTTTGCCAAGGAAGAAGAAACCAGAAACCTTTCTTATGTTTCATTCAGCGCGGCCCCCAGCATCACGGATTCTGCCAATGCATTAAATCTTGTATTAGAACTGAAAGAAGAATTTGCTGCCACTACAGATGCACAGGCCTTCTTAACCAAAGCCGGTAGCGAAGTTCCTTATTATAACAGCTATTTCAGCAAAGCAAGAATGCAGCAGGCCAATAAAGATTCTCTTACAAAAATACCGGTAGGCGGGGTTTTCGGACCGTACGTTGATGCTAATAATTATGTGATCGCTAAAATGGTCGGCAGTAAACAATGGCCCGACAGCGTGAAGGTTCGTCATATCCTGATTGCTACCGCAGATCCAAGAAGTGGCCAGGAAATTCGCCCGGACAGTGTTGGAAAAAGACTAATTGACAGTATCGAAACAGCGGTAAAGGACGGGGCAGATTTTGCTGCACTGGTTACCCAATATTCTGATGATCCGGGTAGTAAAGAAAAAGGTGGTGTGTATGAATACTTCCCACAGGGGCAAATGGTGATTCCTTTTAATGATTTTGCATTTGATAAAGCCGTAGGAACAAAAGGCATTGTGAAAACAGATTATGGATATCATTTTGTGGAAATACTGGGACAGAAAAATCCAAACCCTGTTTATAAAATTGCTTACCTGGCTAAGCCGATCCTGGCGAGTAATGAAACCGTTACTGCTGCCAGTACGACCGCGGCCCAGTTTGCGCTTGCCGGTAAAAATGCCAAAGAATTTAATGCGGTTGCCCTGAAAGAAAACAGGCAAATTCTAAGCGCCAATGATATTAAACAAAACGACTTCGCGGTTCCCGGCCTGGGGCCAAGCCGCCAGTTGGTTCGTTGGGTATATGAGCACGGAAAAGGGGATGTTTCTGAACCTATTGAAATAGCAGATAATTATGTGGTAGCGCTGGTTTCTTCTGTAAACAAGTCGGGCGTTCTAACGGTTGAGGAAGCGCGTCCTACTGTTGAAACCATTGTGCGCAATGAGAAAAAAGCCAAACAGATTATTGAAACCAAATTTAAGGGTAACACGCTGGAATCCCTTTCAACAAGTGCAGGCACGCCGGTAGTAAGGGCCGACAGCCTTAGTTTCTCTGCTCCCTTTATAGCTGGTGTTGGTAACGAACCAAAAGTAATTGGCGCCGCCTTTAATATGGCTTTGCTGGGTAAAGCAAGTGAGCCTATTGCCGGTTCTACCGGAGTGTTTGCTATTAAGACGGAAAGCAATGGCGCAAAAGCGGCCACAACCGATCCCGCAACGGTAAAACAAAACCTGATTCAGACAGCCAGAATGTCTTCATACCGTGGTTTGGAGGCCCTGAAAAAGGCCGCCACTATTAAAGACAGCCGTTCTAAGGTCTATTAAAATTAACGAATAACCCTATTTTTAAGGCCCGTTGCTTTTGGCAACGGGCCTTTGGTTTTACGGATACCGAAAACCAAAGACCAGAGAGAATAGTATTTTTGTATTGAAAAAAAGTACAGTATGAGCGAAGCGTTCGTTAATAAGGTGGCAGAAAGTGGCTTAATTAGTTTTGATCTGGAAGCGTATTATCCAAAGGGAGAAATTAAACGCTTCGACCTGAAAGAATATTTATTCATGGGCCTCATCCTGAAAGAAAAAGATTTCAGGGCCGCCCTGCAAACCACCGACTGGGAACCCTATACAAACACGCACGTGGCTATTACCTGTTCTGCCGATGCCATCATTCCCATGTGGGCCTATATGCTGGTAGCAAGCTATTTGCAACCCATTGCAGCCAATGTGGTTTTTGGCGATGAACAAAAGCTCATCAGCACACTTTTATTAAAAAACCTGTCTGCTGTAAAAGGAGAAGAATATACAGATAAGCGGATTGTAGTAAAAGGTTGTGGCGATGTGAGTATTCCGGAGTCGGCCTATGTTGAAATAACCAATATTCTTCGCCCTTACGTAAAAAGCATCATGTTCGGAGAACCATGCAGCACGGTACCTATTTATAAGAAAAAGTAAACAACTTTTTCCTGTGGTTAACTATTCATAAACTTTATCAACCCCTCTTTTGCCCGCTTCTGAATCTTTCTGTTCATCCATGGCGACCAGCCGAATAATATGCCCGGAAGGCCCAGCGCCTGTCTGCACCAGCGGTAGATATCAAAAGCGTCTGTGTGTTCAATAATCAATCCGTCTTTGAATTTCATGTGTGCAATGACCCTGTTTACGATCCTGCGGTTGTTTTTCGAAAACATGTAAGAAGCGGTCCACCCGCAGGTGGTATATTCCTCATCCAGTATTTTGATATTTCCATATACCAGCGAAAAAGCCTTCGCCCGTTTGCACAACATCTCCCACATCGCTTTTGTTTCATTCACATCCAGCAACCCAAAAGCGGGATCATTGAATACCGCTTCAGGATGATAACAATCCTGCATGGTTGCATAATCCAATTGTTGAAAGGCGGTATAAAAGCGGTTAATGGTTTGCTCGTTAGAATTCATTTATTTATTTTAAGAGCTTCATTATTTCTTAGAAGCTGTTTGAGTTAAATAAATAAAAAGAGTTATTGTGAGGGTAGTAGAA
>CAYHTC010000144.1:0-6457 GCA_964359445.1 uncultured Sediminibacterium sp.
TATGAATGGTCATGGTAGCTATTTGAACAGCAAATGTAAAACGGAATATTGAAAAACTACCTATCTCAATAAAACAGGTAAAAAACGATCCAAACCACGATTGTGGCCACTAATAATGAATCAAACCTGTCCAGAAAACCACCATGACCTGGCATGATCCGGCCGCTATCTTTAATACCGGCCAGGCGTTTGAGCTTGCTTTCAAACAGGTCTCCCGCAGTACCTGCTATTGCGGCGGTAATGGAAATGAGTAACAAAGGTTTGATAGAGAGATGAAACACATAAAAGCCAGTAAGCACAACCACCAGCACTGCTAATATTGCTCCGCCAATTGTTCCTTCCCATGTTTTTTGGGGCGAGACCGGCGATAATGATTTTTTCCCGATAAAGGATCCTACCAGGTAAGCCATCGTATCATTGATCCAGATAGAAGCGATCAGTAATACCGGCATTAGCCAGTTCTCTCCTGCAAAAACAGTTTGATGCAGATTGCTCCACAAACGCATCATCAATCCCCAGCTCAGAGAAATATAAACAAGACCCAGAATAGAATACCCCCATAAACGCGGTGTAAATTTTTTGCCCAACAAGAATTCATCCATCACAAATACCAGAAAGCCGATGGAAAATATCCACCAACCCGCCACATGAATACTGATCCGGCCAATCTGGTACGACTCATTGGTCATCCATAACTGTAAACCCCATCCCGCGAATAGTATTCCATATTGATGAAGAGGGCCTATTTCCCTGTAATCCTTATCTATCAGGCCCACCAGTTTTTGGTACTCTATCCAGCAACCAACATGAATAACAGAAAACAATACCAGAAAACTCCACTGGTTCCATAAAAGTCCAAACAACATCACCATAGCAAAAACAATCGCCGTTATTGCACGGGTTCTGAATGTTTGCAGATTAAAAGCCATTGAACAAGCAGCATTTTTGAAATACGAAGTACGAATGTATGAAGGAGATCACCAAATACAATAAGCGGTTGATGCAGAAGGATTTTAAAAACACATCATTAATGCAACAGATTCTTCTCTACCAGTTGCTTTGCCATTTCCATCAAATGCCCGGGCACATAGAGTTCAATATCCCCGAAGTTGAGATAGCTGCTGTCCTGCTTATTCATGATCTGCACAGGTACGTTGTTTTCTTCCAGCATGCCCTGTATAATACTTGCTTCAGCAGGGTTACGGGTTACATAAATTTTTTGCCAGGCTGCCATCAGTATACCGGGTTTAGGTTCTTTTCCCTGTTTACCAATACAAGGTCGCTCTCTTTTTTAAAAGAACGGAAAAATACAAGCAGCAATACTACCGCAATAATACCCCACCAGGAAGGGATGCTTTCATCCATCGTTTTACTGATCGACTTACCCATTCCCGAAGCAATGTATAATTGTGTGATCACGAAGGCATTGTTTAGAAAATGCAGGAGGATACTCAGCCAGATATTTTTGCTGTAATAAAAAATCAATCCCAATATCACACCCAAAGCCATCCTTGGTAAAAATCCAAAATAAGAAAAATGAAAACTGCTGAATACAATACTGGCAATAAGGATGCCGGCCCATTTATTGTTTGTCCAGCCAATAAATACCTGCTGAAACCCGCTCCTGAACAATACTTCTTCAAACAAAGCGGGGGCCGCGGCCAGCACCAGTAAAGTCAGGATATAATCAAGTGGCGTTTTCATGGTAGCCATCGACAGCATAGACGCTTTATATGCATCTTCCAGCGCCTTGGCTTTGGCATACCATTGGGCCGGTATTGGAATTTTTTCATTCAGTTCGCCCAATGCGCCACTAAGCATGATACCGGCAAACAGGATCAGACATATCCAAAAAATCTGTTTACCGCTGATGGCTGTATTGAAACCCAACTGGGTAAAAGGTCGTTTACTGATTATCCTTGCCAGAAACAAAGCAGGCAATAAGAATACCAGTAAAGACGCCAGCGTATTCAATACCCTCGAAATATTGGTATTTTCAGGTCTGTTCAGCCGGTCGGTTACCTGCATAAAGGGCACATGCATCAGCAGGCTTCCTATAAAAGGTACCAGAAAAGCGGTTAACACAATAAAAATACCCATCAACCCCAGCAAAAAAGCAAACCGGAGCGGATAATTAATCGTAGACCTTTGATTCATGCTATTGAAAAATAAGATTGTAAATTTGCAACTTCTTTTAAAATGAAAGGACCGTGAAAGGATAAGAGGTAAAAAACTGTATCCTTACCCGTCCGTTACAGGCACAATATGGTTAAAATAGGCGATATAATATTACCCGGTTTCCCTTTACTGCTGGCACCTATGGAGGATGTAAGCGATCCGCCTTTCCGTGCCGTGTGTAAAGATAATGGCGCCGACCTGATGTATACGGAGTTCATCAGCAGTGAGGGACTGATCCGCGATGCGATCAAAAGCCGCCATAAACTCGACATTTATGATTATGAACGTCCAATCGGTATCCAGATATTTGGTGGCGATGAAGATGCCATGGCCCTGAGCGCCAAAATTGTGGCGGCCGTAAATCCGGACCTGGTTGATATAAATTTTGGCTGCCCCGTAAAAAAAATAGTGACCAAAGGCGCCGGCGCCGGTGTATTGAAAGACGTGGACCTGATGGTTAGACTAACCGAAGCCGTTGTAAAAAGCACCCGTTTACCCGTAACGGTAAAAACAAGATTAGGATGGGATGATAACACAAAAAACATTGAAGAAGTAGCCGAACGCTTACAGGATACCGGTATTAAAGCGCTGGCCATTCACGGACGCACCCGCTCGCAGATGTATAAAGGCGAAGCAGACTGGACCCTGATAGCGAAGGTGAAAAATAATCCCCGCATACAGATTCCGGTATTTGGTAATGGAGATATTGATAGTCCGCAAAAAGCGCTGGACTATAAAAATCGCTATGGCATTGATGGTATTATGATCGGCCGTGCGGCCATTGGCTATCCGTGGATATTCCGTGAGATCAAACATTATCTCGCCACCGGTCAGTTACTTGCCCCTCCCACACTTGAAGAAAGAGTGGAAGTATGCCGCAAACACTTACGCAAATCACTGGAATGGAAAGGTCCGATTGCAGGCATCAATGAAATGCGCAGGCATTACGCCAATTATTTAAAAGGCCTCCCCAATATCAAAGAATTCCGCAACCGTTTGGTAACCTTAACAACAAGGGAAGAAGTGGAAGGAGTATTGGATGAAGTGAAATTGAAGTATGATGGGTTTACGATTGATCGAACTCCGATTGAATTGATAAACTATCATGAGAAATGTCCGGTGTAGATTTTTCATTGGCTCTCCCCGGGTTCAGACCGGTTATCGCCGAAGAGAACAGTTACTCTTTTTCTCCATTCAATTAACCCTGCCACTGCTAATACAAGGAGAACCACAAACTGCACACTCGTAAAAACATACCCTTTAATAAAGTATAGCGGAATAGAAGCAATATTTGTTGCAATCCACCAGATCCAGCTTTCTACTTTTTTCTTTGCCATAAGCCACATGCCCGTGTATGCCGTAGCAGAAGCAAAGGCATCGGCCCAGGGGATGGCCTCCGGTGCAAATGCCTGTTTGGCCCAGGTAAGTGAAGCGAAAATGGTGATATAAAAAAACAAAAAAAACACCATCTGCTGCATCCACTCTTTCCGATTACTGAATGAGATGTGTAAAATGATTTCCCGTTTTTGTTTGTCTTTTTTAGACCAGAGTATCCAGCCGTAGATACTCATGATGGTGTAATACAAATTCACACTGGCTTCACCAAGCAGATTCCCTTTAACGCTGAGATAGATATAAAAAATGGTATTGATGAGTCCGACAGGGTATACCAGAATATTTTCTTTACGGCTAAACCATACGCTGCCAATGCCCGCGAATACCGCTATGAACTCAACAGGTCCGGTTTGTTGAATTCCGGTTATGAATTGTTGATAGATCTCGGGGACACTCATGGTTAAATGTAAAGGAAAAAATATCGAATAATGAACACGGGATTGGGTAAAAGAAAAATCGGTTCTGATATTAGCAGCCGTACTAAAGTAAGTGACCGAATCGGGAGAAATTCCGATACCACTGTGCCTTGTGAAAAAATAAATGAAAGTAGCGGCAATAACAGATGCTATTAAAGCATCCCAATGTTTGGTAAGAAACGGGGGAGGTTTTCAAAAATTATTCAGCCTCAGCTATTACCTCTTTTACTTCGGGTATCATGCGCTTCATCATTCCTTCAATGCCGGCTTTCAGGGTAATCATGGAAGAGGGACAACCGCTGCAACTTCCCTGTAACATCAGGTTTACAATGCCATCATTATAGCTTTTGAACTGGATAGCGCCACCATCCATTTCAACGGCAGGTTTCACATAATTTTCGAGCAACTCTTTCACTCTTTTCACAATATCATCATCATCTGCACTTACTGTATTGCTGGCTTCTTGCTTTACTTTGGCCATTTCTTCCTCATTCACTACCATACCACCGTTTTCCAGGTAATCTTTCAAAAAGATTTTTACTGCGGGTATCACATCCTGCCAGTCTTCGGTTTCCACTGTTTTAGTAAGGGTAACAAAATTGCTGGCAATAAATACACTTTTGATAAAAGGGAAACTGAACAGTTCTTTTGCCAGTGGCGATGGGCCCGACAGTGTTTCATCAGCAAAGTCAATGCTTTTACCCGGGTATAGTAATCTGTTTGCCACAAATTTAATGGTTTCCGGGTTGGGTGTCATTTCGGTATAGATGCTGATCACCGGGTTACCTGTCTGTATCATAATTCACTCATTTTAACTGATAACCGCAAAATTAATTAAAAGCAGCGGTGAGAAACCCTGAAGCCTTCCGGTAAGGCTGATAAAGGGTATATTTTTCGGATATCGAAAACAAACCCGGCACAAATCACAGTATTGGAGTATAAAATCAGCGCCTTGCCATTCAAATACCGGGTATTTCGCATGTTCCCTGTTACATGATGATTTTATTATAAACGACTGGGGTAAATTAATATTGGAAGAGAATGTAATAATAGATATGAAAATAACGAAATGTCTGGTAAAGCCGGCAGTATATAAGCCTAAAATATCGTTTTAAGGATATATCCGGTTCAAATAGTTAAAAATACCTCCGTTGAAGGATTATATGCGAAAAATCATGTTTTGCTGATTGGAGGCGGCATAGCTTTGTAAAACAGAATTTATCAGACATCTTCAATCCATAGTTATGAAAGGCAAATACATTTCTACCTCATTAATGCTGGCGGTGCTGGCAGGTACAAAAGAAAGCTTCGTTCTTCATGTAAATGAAATAAAAGCAGATCCAAAGAACCACCAGCTTATCTGGAGCAAAACAGTTGATGCGGGCAAAAAGGGGGAAAGTGAAATAAATCCGGCCTGATGGGGCCATTCAAAACAATCTTATCCCGGTCAGTGATTTTGGCCGGGATTTTTATGTGGGTTAATTGAAGAGGCCTGTACAATCTAAAACAGAAAAAGGGGAAGCTCAAATGAACTTCCCCCTCAGGATTAGTATTAATGGCTGGCAATTAAAGCGCTTTCAAGACCTGTAGTCTGTTCCAGCGTTGCCGTAAGCCCTCGTTAGCCATTGCCAGGAATTCTGTAGCTTTTTCCGGATCATTATTTTTAATCGTTGCAAAACGGTTTTCATGATACAAGAACTCATCCAATGGTACAGATGGATCTTTACTATCTAATACAAACCTTTGTCCCTGCTCTTTCAATGGATTGTAACAGAACAGTGGCCAGTACCCGGTTTTTACTGCCAGATCCTGCTGGTCCAGGCCATGACACATATCGTAACCGTGTGCAATACAATGGCTATAGGCAATAATAATGGAAGGACCGGGAAATGCTTCTGCTTCGAGAATGGTTTTAAGCGCGTGTACATCATTGGCGCCCATAGCAATTTCTGCAACAAAAGCGGTACCGTGTGCAATAGCCTGCATGGCAAGATCTTTTTTACCTGTTGTTTTTCCCTTGATGGAAAACTTAGCACTCGCGCCTATCGGGGATGATTTTGATTTTTGTCCGCCGGTATTTGAATATACTTCAGTATCAAGTACCAGAATATTGATATTTTCTCCGGTAGATAAAACATGATCCAATCCACTGAAGCCGATATCATAGGCCCATCCATCACCACCTACGATCCACATGGATTTGTGTTCGAGGAATTCAGCTATCTGGGATAGCAATCCTGCTTCAGGTTTATCAATCAGCTTTAATCTTGTTTTTAATTCGTTTACATTTTGACGTTGCTGAATTACTTCTGCCTCATTCGCTTCTGCATTGGTAAGAATAGCATCCGTAAGCTGGTCGCCTACCTCTTCCCTTAATGATTTTAATAAGGAGAGGCCATAATTACGTTTCATGTCGGTGGCCAACTTAATGCCCAGGCCGAACTCAGCATTATCTTCGAACAGTGAGT
>CAYHTC010000145.1:0-6429 GCA_964359445.1 uncultured Sediminibacterium sp.
TTAGGTTCATCTACTATAAAAATTATTTTGTCAGGGCCAGAAAACAGGTTTTGTATTCACGCCTCTTAAAGTGCAATCCACGCATTCGGGCATTGCAAAATATACAAAATCAAGTCCGCTCATCCCCCCTAAGGCAACCGTTGTTGGTATTCCGCCTGCTTGCAAAATACTATCTCTAACATTTGGAACTTTTATTTCGCTTCTACAATACAGATTGTAATTCCAGCCCGGCACCTGGGTATTGCTGATAAATAGTCTTTTCTGTTTTACTTCCGATACTTCTACAAATCCAATCACCACTTCATTGGGGGTGGTAATGCAGTGTAGGTTACCATTGTTATCTGATGGTTGAGCATCAAAGATGGAACCCAGTTGCTCAGTGTTTTTCTTGAGCTGTTCCAGAAAACGATAGCCACTTTGGCTTAGTGCATATTCTTTGAGGTTGATACTATACCGAACACTCAGTTTCCAGGAATCGCGTTCTATATAGGTTATCGGGAAAAGAGATACCGCATCCCTGGTAAGTTTTTCTGTTGTACTGATTAGGATATTGGTTGGAACATTTGTTTTCCAACATCTGAAAAGTTTATCATCAAATGACGCATTGATAGAATCTCTATAACCTACATGGTGAGGGCTTCCGAATCTGTCGTTATAAACTTTAAGTTGGGTACGGAATGTGGAAGTAAATTCCCATGTTTCATCGTAGCTGAATTGATAGTATTTTGTTTTTGCTAAATCATCGTGTGTATTAGCATATATCTGTACACCACCATTCTCAACTCTCCATGAAATGCTGTCTATGTCTGGTGTGCTGCGAACTACAGAATAATCTGAAACATATTCTTTTCCTGCCGCTGTTTTTATGTAAAGCCGGTATTGATCCGTTGCGTTAAGCGATAATTGAGGATTTGTGTAAATACCCGGGCTGGTTTCCAACAGTCTTAAACTGTTCCTGTTGGTTTTCCCTTCAACCCAAACTAATGCATGGGTTTCTTTAGGAACTGATGCAAGATTGGCAAGTTTGGTGCTGCGTGTTAAAGCAATGGTGGTAGGCCCTGTGCCACTATTGATGAAGCCCTCTACTACCAGATAACCTGTTGTGGGCTCATTTAGTTGTGGTAAATATTTTTCCCTGCATGCTGCTACCAGCAGGAGAAGTGAAAAAGCGAATATTTTTTTTAAGTGACTCATTTAAAATCTGATATTATAATTGATATAAGGAATGGCTGTTCCAAAAATAGATAGCTTATACCCATTCACTACTCCGTTCTCAGTTGAGAAATATACTGAATAAGGATTCTTTTTAGCGGTAAGATTATAAACGCCAATGGTAAATGAATTGTGAAACAATTGATGCACTTTGTGATTGCCTTCTATGTTCATTGAAAAATCGCAGCGGAAATAATCAGGGATCCGGTACTGGTTCCTGTCTGAGTATACAGTACGTTCTGCACCGCCATAGTAGAATCTTCCGATAGGCAATTTGATGGGTCTGCCAGTGCTATACGTTGTATTCAAAGAAATACTGAACCTATGCGATACGCGTACGTTACCAACAAATGTAACATCATGTGGTTTATCATAATTGGCAGGGTAATAAACGCCTTTGTTTATAGGAGCTCCCTGTGTATTATCGTTCATCTGCAACAGTGTGCGAGCGTATGTGTAACTAAACCAGCCATTGAATTTTCCGGTTGCTTTCCTGATCAGCAGTTCAATACCATAGGCTTTTCCGCGGGTAGCCAGCACATCAGTTTCTATGTGATGATTCAAAACAAGCACTGCTCCGCTTTTATAGTCGAGGTAATCATTCATATGCTTATAATATACTTCCAGTGAGGTCTCTATTGTATTGTATTTTAAATTTTTGTAGATGCCAAGTGATAACTGGTCGCCGGATTGTGGCCTGATATTAGGGTCGCTTAATTTCCATATATCTGTGGGTGCGATAGCCCCTGTATTGGAAAGTACATGAATGAATTGTTTTTGTGTATTGTAGCCAGCTTTGACAGAAAGGGTTTCATTGATCACATAACGTGCAGTTACTCGTATTTCGGGGCCATGGTATGTTTTAATGAATTGTCCCTTATTAAAGGAACTAGTGCCCAGTATATTGTTTTCCGTTTTTGGAACACCCGATGCATAATTATTAACGGTTTGTGCGCCGAGTGAATTAAATATTGTATACCGAACAGCGCCTTCTAATGAAAGATCGGGTGAAACCGTAAATTTATCACTCAGGTAAAAAGCACTCTCTACTGCCTGTTCAGCCTGCATCTCATCAGGCTTAATAAACGATTGGTTACCCAATGCAGCATACTTACCCGGATGCAGTTTGTACAGCAGATGATTCATGCCAAATTCGATCGTATGTTTTGCGTTGGCAAAATAGTTGACATGAGTTTTCAGGTAATATTGATTGATATCAAATGACAGTTTATAAGCAGTGTATGGATTTCTTTCGCTTGATATATCATAGTTATAGCCATCATATCCACTAGCCGCTATTGCATACCATTTATTGTTGAATACATGTTTCCATTTTAAAGAAATATTCCTGTTACCATAGTGATAGGATGTATCGTTATTCAGGTTGAATTGGTCGTTACTCATATAACCGGTAAAGTAAATACTGTTCTGCTTGTCTATTTCATGTGTTATGTTTAAATTGGCATCATTAAAAGCAGCCCGGCTCTTCTTGTATTCATTTGGCAGCAGATTCAGTAGCCAGTTTGCATACGTGGTTCTTGCACCAAATATGAAAGAGCTTTTATCTTTTACCAGGGGGCCTTCTATATTAATTCTGCTGGTAAGTAAGCCAATACCCGCTGATCCGGTGAATTCTTTTTTATTTCCTTCACGACTATTTACTTCAAGTACAGACGAAAGTCGGCCACCGTATTTGGCAGGTATCCCGCTTTTATATAATTGAAGGTCTTTTACTACCTCTGGATTGAAAGCAGAAAAGAGTCCGAAAAAATGCGAAGGATTAAAGATGGTTGCATCATTGAACAGGATCAGGTTCTGATCTGATGCACCACCACGTACATTTAATCCGGTACTTGCTTCGCCAATGGTTTTTACCCCGGGCATTGTCATCACAACGCGAAGAATATCTGTTTCTCCAAAAGCAACGGGCACCTGCTTAATGGATCTGATATCAATTTTCTGTACGCCCATCTGCATACCGCGTACCAGGCTGGTTCTTTCTGCAGACACAGTAACATTCTTTAATGAGACCACCTGCGGCTGCAGATCAATATTCATCCGTCCTTCTGCGTAAACCATCAGTTGCCTGCGTGTATCACGAATACCCATGCTCTGGATATTGATGATATTGCGCCCTTTTGGTATGGGTAAAGAATAATAACCATATTGATCGCTAAGAACCCCAGTTTTAGTTCCTTCTATTACAACGGATGCTCCATATAAGGGCTCTCCCGTTTTAATATCATGCAAATAACCGGCGATGGTTACTTTGCCGGGTAACAGATTGCCTTTTGGTTTTACGCCAATGATGTAGAGTTTGTTTTCAAGGTTGGCTTCCACAACTGTTTTTTCTGTGTCACTGGTATCTTTATTTACATTGGCAGCATTCAGGGTAACCTTTTTATTCTTTTTAATTGCGTCATCAAAAAAATCTTCAGGCAGAGAAGTGGTAACCGTAACATGTTTACTGATGAAAATATGGCCCTCATGATCCTTAGCAAAAATAAGACCCGTATTAATGAAAGCCAGGCTCAACACTTTATACCACGGTTCGTTATTTACTGAAATATTGATTATTAGACTATCGAAGTCTGCTGTTTTATAATAAAAATGAAAACCTGTTCGGCTTTCAATGTCAAGTAGAAATGTTTCTACCGGTATATTTTTAAACTCGGCTGTAATAAGCGGCCCTGTTGTATCGGTTTGTGCTTTTGATTGCAGACAACAGGCCAGCAATACAAAAGACAGTGACAAAACAATATGATTTTGTTTTTCAAACATTCATTTAGTTGTGATCAGGTGATTATTTAGCAAGACTTTCATAATAAGGTATGATACTCAATAAAGCATTGTCTGCATCATTCTTAAAATCAAGATTATTTTTACGTATAAATTGGTGCATTTCGGGTTTCCTGGTTTTAAAAATTTTTAGTACCTGATTTTTCCTGTTTATAATAGTGTAGGCACTTCCCATTTTAAGATAGAAATTGATTCTGGAGTCAATAAATCTGGTAGGTACTCTTTCACTATTCAATTCATCCCTCACCTTTTTGGTTTCTTTTTTTAAAAGCGTTAAACGGCTGCTTTTGTACAACACTTCATAATACCCACTTATGGGTAAAGTAGGATTAGTGCTGTCTTTTTTAAGCTTGAAAAATTCATGACCATTAATGGCGAAGTAATCTATTTTATCATCGGAAGGACTAAAGCTGGAAACACCCAATGGATCTCTGATTACAATCTTATTTTGTACGAGATCATATTTGAGTGGTACATTTTCGTACAAGATATGGTCATACCTAATAAGCCCCAGGTTGAAATTTGTGTTTAAAAAAAAGGGTTGACCCACGTCAATCTTTAAATAATATTCTACGTATTGTGGTCCGGAATAATAGGGTGCTGCAGCAGAAATGAAGTGCTGATATTCACGAAGCGTTTGATGAATGGCCGAAATGCGCATTATACTGTCTTTGGTAATCTGTTGTGCTAAAGATTGTCGGCCTGATAATAAGAAAGCCAGCATAATTAATAGAATAACCTTGCGTATGATACACATGAAAACGCTTTCTTAAATGTAATTCTTTTTTTTAAGGCTGACCAATTATCATTCCATCCAACAAAAAATATTTTTGCACTAACCAAAATATCTTACATTCATTCTCTCTAACCATACCAAAAACACGACTGCTATATGGGGGATCTCCAGATCAAAAAACAGGCAAAGAAATATGATGCGGTGATTGTAGGTTCAGGTGCCGGTGGTGGCATGGCTGCTTATACTTTATCCAAGGTGGGCTTAAAAGTTTGCCTGATTGAAGCGGGCCCCGATTATGACCCTGCCAAACACTCTTCTCAATTAAAAAATCCATGGGATTCTCCACGAAGAGGCGCCAGCACCAGGTTCAGGCCATTCGGCGATTTTGATGGCTGTTACTGGGGCTGGGAAATTGATGGGGAACCCTATACCATGGCGGAAGGCAGCGACAAATGGGATTGGTGGCGTGCGCGTATGATTGGGGGAAGAACCAATCACTGGGGACGTATCTCACTGCGTTTTGGTCCGAAGGATTTTAAGCGTAAAAGTATTGATGGTCTGGGTGATGACTGGCCCATCAGTTATGATGATGTGAAACCTTATTACGATAAGATAGATAAACTGATAGGGGTATTCGGGTCGAATGAAGGATTACCGAATGATCCGGATGGTATTTTTTTACCTGCACCCAAGCCACGTTTGCATGAGTTAATGATAAAAAAGTCTGCAACCGGATTGGGTATTCCGGTTATCCCTTCGCGATTATCCATCCTTACTAAAAAAATAAATGAAGAACGTGGCGCCTGTTTCTATTGTGCCCAGTGTAACAGAAGTTGTAAAGTATATGGCGATTTTTCATCCTCCTCTGTATTAATCAAACCCGCGGTAGCCACCGGAAATATTGATGTGATTACCAATGCCATGGCACGTGAAGTAATCACGAATGCGGGTGGTGTGGCAACCGGTATTTCTTATATAGATAAGACAGATAATATGGAATACCAGGTAAGTGGCAGAGTGGTAATATTGGCTGCCAGTACCTGCGAAACGGCGAGACTGTTACTGAATTCAAAATCTATCCGCCACCCGAATGGATTGGCCAATGATAGTAATGTGGTAGGCAAATACCTGCACGATTCTACCGGTGCCGCTATTGGTGGCGTGTTGCCGCAACTCTTTGGCCGTAAGCGTTACAATGAAGATGGTGTGGGTGGTATGCACGTGTATACGCCCTGGTGGCTGGATAATAAAAAATTAGATTTTCCCCGTGGCTATCATATTGAATATTGGGGGGGTATGTCGCAGCCCGCCTATGGTTTTGGTTTTAATATGCAGGGCCAAAACGGCAAGTTTCAGGTGAATGGTAAAACCAAAGATGCCGGTGGATATGGTGCATCCCTGAAGGAAGATGTCCGGTTCTTTTATGGTGCAGGCGTGGGTATGGCGGGAAGAGGAGAAGCTGTTGCCAATATCAATAACTACTGCGAAATCGATCCGGCTGTGGTGGATAAATATGGTATTCCTGTTTTACGTTTTCATACCAAACATTCTGACTATGAAATTAATCAGGCCAAACACATGAAAGAAACTTTCAAGGAGATATTACACAATATGGGAGCTGTGATTACCTGGGGGGGAGAAGATACCGCCAAAAATAAGTATGGTTTGAATAACCCCGGTAA
>CAYHTC010000146.1:0-6393 GCA_964359445.1 uncultured Sediminibacterium sp.
TACCAAATATGTTTACAAAACCGACTTTCATTCCTTTAATTTAATAACACAAAGTTACGACAAAAAAAATCCGCTCTCGATAAGAATCGGGAGCGGGATTAGATGTTGCGAGGGAAGGGATCGAACCTCCGACCTTCGGGTTATGAGCCCGACGAGCTACCGCTGCTCTACCTCGCGATGTAATGGAGCGCGAAGGTAGGGCTGGGATGACTAGTATCCAAATATTATTTGAGTTAATCGTCTGTTTTATGTTTTACGGAAGCCCCGCCGCTACTGCTGATATTCCTGATCAGTCCGGCTCCTTTATAAGAAACAGTACTTCCACCGCTGGCATCTGCATTTAATTCTTTGTTCACCGTAATATGAACATTGGAGGCTCCACTGGCATCCACTTTGCAATAATTCGTTTTTAGTTCGTATGCCCTGATATTACATGCACCGGTGGCTTCCACTTCAGCGGACTCAGCGGTTCCGGAAACCTTCATATCAGAGGCGCCACTGGCTTCCAGCCGCAACCTGCCGGCTTTCAGATCGCCTGTAAAATCGCTGGCTCCCGACATCTCTATCGAAAGATCATTTTGCCTGATGGTTCCGGTGACTTTTACATTACAGACGCCAGAGGCTTCTATTTTATGTATATTTTTAAAAGTAACATAGGCTTTCATCTTATTATTACCCCAGGATTTCCAGTTCCTCCCTTTTCCATCAAAATAGATATGTAGTGTGGTACCTTTTATTTCGGTTCGTATCCTGGATTTGAGTTCTTCAGAACCGGCACTGATGGCAACAGCATCTACCGTTCCCTGCGAAACATACAAATCAATGGCGCCTGATACTTCAATTCCATTAAATCCGCTAACATTACGCAGTTCAGCATTGGCATCAATCACAATATTTTTTTCATTCTGGGCATGCGCACAAATCAAAGTAAGACCCAATACCAGGGCGGACAGTATTTTCTTCATGGAAAATTTTCTTAGTTGAACGGCTTTGTTCCGCTAAAGTTACAGTTGTACATAATTATGAGAATAACTATTTTTGCAGCAGATCATTCCTCGGGGTGCTTTAATGATGGTGTGAATACATACCATCCGCAAGGCTGAGAAAATACCCGTTGAACCTGAACAGGGTAATTCCTGCGAAGGGAAGGTGTACGGTTCTATTCAGTACCTCTCCATTAGCTGTTCCCTGTTTCCATTTTTAACTTTACAATCACTAAGAAATGAAAAAGTTTTTGGGAACAACGATGTTAACGTTAATAACCCTGATAGCCTTTGCGCAAACACACAAAAGCCTTATACAAGGCAGGATTACAGAAAAGATTACCCAAACGCCTGTTGCCGGCGCTACAGTTAGTTTGGGGAACCGGAAAACCCTGACCGATGAACAGGGAAGGTTCAGCTTTGGCAGGGTAAACCAGGGTGTGTATACTTTTTGGGTGAACAGCCTGGGCTTCAGGGATCATACCGAAACGATAAGCGTCATCCAAACGGATGCCCATATAGAGATTGAATTAACACCTGCAGCCCTGTTTCTCCAGCCATTGGAACTGAAGGCTGTTCGCGCTTCGAACCGGGCGCCATTTGCCAAGACCACTATCTCCAAAGAGGAAATCGCTAAAGCTAACCTGGGACAGGATATTTCATTTTTATTAAACCAAACCCCTTCCATAGTGGTCAACTCCGATGCGGGCAATGGTGTGGGGTATACGGCTATGCGGATACGGGGAACCGATGCTACACGCATCAATGTAACACTTAACGGTATTCCTTATAATGATGCTGAAAGTATGGGTACTTATTTTGTTGACCTGCCCGATTTTGCTTCTTCTGTAAACAGCATCCAGATACAAAGAGGAGTGGGTACTTCCTCCAACGGCGCCGGAGCTTTCGGCGCCACACTGAACATGTCTACCAATGAGTTTAATGAAAAAGCATACGGCGAATCCAATAACAGTTTCGGTTCTTTTCATACCATTAAAAACACATTGAAAGCAGGATCAGGTTTGATTGACGGCCATTTTACCATTGATGCCAGAATCAGCCGCATTAAGAGTGATGGATTTATTGAACGTGCCAGCAGCGACCTCTCATCCTTTTATTTCAGCACTGCCTATCTTACTAAAAAATCTTCCCTGCGGCTGAATATTTTTTCAGGCAAAGAAAAAACCTACCAGGCCTGGTATGGTGTACCGGAATATCTGCTAAGTACCAACCGCCGGAACAATCCGGCAGGAACGGAAAAACCGGGCAGCCCTTACGAAAACCAGACCGATAATTATACACAAACGCATTACCAGCTATTCTTCAACCATGCATTCAGTAATAAATGGTCCTTTAATACGGCCGCTTTCCTCTCAAGGGGTAAAGGGTACTATGAAGAATATAAAGCCGATCAGTCGTATTCAAAATATGGCCTGGCTTCCGTAATAGCGGGAGGCATTCCCATTACTAAAACCGACCTGGTTAGACAGCGCTGGTTAGACAATTATTTTTACGGGCAAATCGCTTCCCTCCAATATAAACACAACAGGGATGAGCTGACCATTGGTGGTGGCTGGTCTGCTTATGACGGAAAACATTATGGCAATATCGTTTGGATGCAAACAGGCAGTGTTGCTAAAGATTACAGGTATTATGATTTGACTGCCACTAAAACAGATGTCAACCTTTACACTAAATGGCAGCGCCAGCTAAACACCAACTGGTCAAGCTTTGCCGATCTGCAATACCGCCATGTAAAACATGATATGAAAGGATTTCAGGGTAGCCCAGGCCTGACTGTGAGCCGTAGTTTTGATTTTATAAACCCAAAAGCAGGTATTACCTATACCATGAATGGATGGCAGGCTTTTTTCAGTTATGCCCTGGCACAGAAAGAGCCGAACAGGGATGATTTTCAAGCCGGACTTACCAAACAACCCAAACCGGAAACCCTGCATGATATTGAAGTGGGCATTGAAAGAAAAAAAAGTGATTACCATTTCGGCGCCAATATGTATTACATGTATTATTATAACCAGTTGGTGCTAACGGGTCAGATCAATGATGTAGGCGCTTATACCCGTATTAATATTCCGCATAGCTACCGGTTGGGGGTTGAGTTACAGGGAGGGGTGGCTTTAGGCAAATGGATAAACCTTTCCGGCAACCTGGCCATCAGTAAAAATAAAGTGAGCTCCTTTATTGAATATTTAGATAACTATGATACCGGTGACCAGCAGGCAGTGAGCCATCAAAATACCGATATCTCCTTCTCTCCCACTATAGTAGCCGGGGCAAATATCCGGCTCTTACCTGTTCAGCATATTGAATTGAGCCTGATGAGCAAATACGTTGGTAAACAATATATGGATAACAGCCAAACTGAAACCCGTAAACTAAATGCCTTTTTTGTGCAGGATATCCGTGCAAGCTGGACCATCAAAAAATTATTTTTTGCCGAATGGAATATCATTGGACAGGTGAATAATCTATTCGATAAAAAGTATGAACCCAATGGATATACCTACAATTATATCTACAATAATACACTAACAACCGAGAACGGTTATTATCCGATGGCGGGAACGAACGTGATGGTTGGAGTGAATATCAGGTTGTAACTATTTTGAATATCGAATGTCGAAATGATTTCACTTCAGCATTCGATATTCCCTGTTAGATATTCAACATTTATTTTGCTATCCTCTCCTGCCAGGCAAGCATACCACCTGCTACATTAATTACATTTTTATAGCCCAGTGGCTCAAGAATCAGGCAGGCCTGGCCACTTCGGTTACCACTGCGGCAATAAACGTAAACGGTTTCGTTTTTCAGATCGTCAATCTCTTCTGTTTGAAGGGTTTGTACTTTACCAAGGGGCAATAATAAACCACCGATATTAAAATCGGCATGCTCATGCGGTTCACGTACATCTATGAGGTGTAAGGTTTCACCTGCATCAATTTTGGCTTTCAGTTCTTCTACGGTAATGGTTTGCATACTAATGGAATAATTATTTCAAAATTAGTTTTTTGGCGGCAAATGGGTACTGTCTCTTTCAGGCGCGGCGCCGCTGATGTATATATCCATCACCTGCCCCTGTTTTATTTTATTGGGAACCCGTAAACCGGAAGCTCCAATGGAATCAGTTAGCATTGCCGGTGTTTGCCTTACCACAAATGCGCTGGCAGAATCATTGATGGTACCCATAGATACAATGGACCCAATGTTTACACTGATAGTAGAGAGATAATTACGCGCCTCATTCAATGTCATACCTACCAGGTTCGGTACTGTCATTTCACCCCCACCCACACCGCTGCCCAATACAAAACTGATGATGGTACCTATCGGAATTCTGGTACCGGGTTTGATCGGATTGCCATTGAATAATTGTTCCAGAACGGAGTTGCGGGCAATATCCGGTTTAAAAGAGACTTCACCCAGTTTCAAACCCAGGCTCTGCAAATACATTTCTGCGCTTTTAATTGAAAAACCGGCAAGGTTAGGCATTTCTACCTGTGGCGGAATGGTGCGGTTGATGGTAAGATAAATGGTGCGGCCGGCTTTTACCGTTGCATCGGCTTCCGGTGTTTGCCTGATCACTGCCTGTTTGGCAATACTATCTATGTAAATAGAGTCCTGTATGGCCACTCCAAAGCCTTTGTCTTCCAGCATTTTTTTTGCTGCCATAAAATTTTGCCCGGTAACCGGGGGTACTTTTTCGTATTTTCCAAATTCTGTTAACCAGGATAAGGAGGCAAAGAATAGCAACAGCAGCACAACTATCAGCCCAATGCCTGCCAGTATGTTTACCCAAAGTGGTTTGTCGGTTATAAATTTAAACACAGGAAATAGTAATGGTTAAAAATTGAGCTATTGAGCCATTCACGATAAGCTAAGTTAAGTTAATTACGCAATGGCTCAGGTACACATTCTGTTAATTAAGATACAGCCTGTTCTATTACTGCTGAATAAAAATCTTTTAATGTCCAGCCCATTGCCCTTACCTGCTGTGGTATAACGCTGGCTTCGCTCTGGCCGGGTACGGTATTTACTTCAAGCATATAGGGTTGGCCCTTTTCAGCCTGGTAAATAAAATCAATCCTCACCACTCCCCTGCAATTCAATACTTCATAAGTATGTTTGGCAGCAGCTTCCAGTTTTTGTTTCATATCAGTATCTATTACCGCCGGGGTGATTTCTTCACTTTTGCCCTGGTATTTAGCTTCAAAATCGAAAAATTCATTGCCTGTCAGAATTTCCGTAACAGGCAATACGATGATCTCACCTTTATTCTTAAAAACCCCGATGGTAAATTCTCTGCCGCTTATAAATTCTTCTACCAGAATCTGGTCATCTTCTTTGAACGCTTTTTCCAGGGCCGCTGCCAGTTCTGAACTTGCGTTAACCTTACTCATACCTATGCTGCTGCCGCCATTATTGGGTTTTACAAAAACAGGCAATTGCAGTTTTTGTAAAATCTCCTGAGGGGTAACCGGCGTATGTTTAAAAAGATGCAACGATTTTGCAACATGAATTCCTCCAAAAGCTGCCACAGCAACCGTAAACCTTTTATTAAAAGTTAAAGCGGAGGTAGCGGCATCACAACTGGTATAAGGCAAGTGCAGCATATCAAAATAACCCTGCAGTTTTCCATCTTCTCCGGGTGTGCCATGGATGCAAAGTAAGACTGCATCAAAATTAATTTTACTGCCATTATCCATCACAGAAAAATCATCCCTGTTTACTTTTGTCTTTTCACCATTCACGGGCTCATACCACCAACCTTCAGCGTTTATATCAATCCGGTATACCTCATACTTATCCCTGTCTACATTATTACCTACCGTAACAGCGCTTTTATAACTGATCTGGGCTTCTCCGCTAAGACCACCTGTTACCAGGGCAATTCTTTTTTTCATGCGATTATATTTATTGTTTTTGGATCATATGGATTTCGCCTAAAAATCATTCCGGTTAGTGATCTCAGATGATGGCTCATTTCCTTCATGCCTTTAAAAGAGCAAATATACTGGGGATGATATATCGATTGGCAGGAAACAGTGAAATGTTTTAGAGAGGGATGAACCGTGAGGCGTGAATCGTCAGCCGTGAGAGAGTTTACTCCTGAGAAAAGGCATCTATTACTTAAAGAAAAACAGCTTGCATACGCAAACGCCTTTCATATCAATCATACCTGAATCATCAAACCCGGCGCTAAAAAAAAAGGTGAAGAAACAGCCTGTCTCTTCACCTCACGGTGACGGGAAATATCACCCGCCGTTACTGGTTGTTACCTCTTTAGGGCAACAATTATTAACCTTCTGATTAATAACCCTAAGTTACACCAGGCACTTGTTTTTTGCAAGTATTTACTGTTAAAGTTTAGCACATGAGTTTGTGCATT
>CAYHTC010000147.1:0-6365 GCA_964359445.1 uncultured Sediminibacterium sp.
ACTGATCAGATGTTGCGGACGATAGAATTTTTTGAAAGATTTATTAAACACTAAGTGGATTCGCTTAATCCTCTTCAACCAATCTGCAATCCCTGAATAAAAAACCTCATTACTTTAAAGGTAATGAGGCTTTGTTTTGGCAAGCAATCGTAAAACGATAACCAAATATTAAAAAAATTTGTGAAAGTTAATAATTTTTTTTGCTTTCATCAGAAATGATACCCATCATCAGCCACTAAGCGGTCAGATATCCTTCTGCGGGCATCTTTGGTATTAAAGGGTTCCAGTTTGGTAAAGCGTTTCAGGCCAATATGCATCATCCTGAGTTCATCCCCTTCTGAAAAGCTGTTCAGGGCATCTTTACCGGCCTTATTGATCCTGTCGGAAGCATCATACAGGCAGGTTCGCATGATATCCGCCTGTACATTTACGGCTGCCTCACCCTTGGCATCGGCCAGTTTCATTACGCGCAGCAAAGCGCTTTCAGCGTTGAAGGTCTCCATAGCCATATCGGCAATATTCATCAGTATTTCCTGTTCCTTATCCAATTGCATCATCAGTTTTTGCACTGCCGCGCCGGCAACCATTAAAATGGCTTTTTTAAAGTTAGCGATGTATTTGCGTTCTTTGGCAAAGGCTCCTTCTTCTTCAGCGCCAAAATCAGGTATACTCATCAATTCTTTCTGAACAGCCATGGCCGGACCCATCAGGTCAAGTTTACCTTTCATGGCACGTTTCAGCATCATATCAACCATAAGCAAACGGTTGATCTCGTTGGTACCTTCATAAATACGGTTAATGCGGCTGTCGCGGTAGGCTTTAGAGATCAGGTATTCATCACTGAAGCCGTTACCGCCATGTATCTGAACACCTTCATCCACCACAAAATCCAGCACTTCGCTGCCATATACTTTAAGTATGGAACATTCGATGGCATACTCTTCGGCTGCTCCCAACAGGGCCCCTGCAAAGGTTTTACCACCTTTCAATAATTCATGTTCTTTATTATCAATCCATTTGGCTGTGCGGTAAAGCGCCGTTTCACAAACCCACATGCGAATGGCCATCTCTGCCATTTTATGCCTGATGGCGCCAAATTTGGCTATCGGCATTTTAAATTGCTCCCTTGTTTTGGCATATTGGATTGAAGTAGTAGCGGCTCTTTTTGAACCACCCAATGCGGCGGCGCATAATTTTAAGCGACCAATATTCAGAATATTAAAGGCAATCAAATGTCCTTTACCAATTTCACCCAGTACATTTTCTACCGGCACTTTACAATCCTGAAAATACAGTTGCACGGTGGAAGATCCTTTGATACCCATTTTATGTTCTTCGGGCCCCTGTGTAAACCCTTCGAAACCTCTTTCAATAATAAAGCCTGTAAATTTATCGCCATCAATCTTGGCAAACACCGTATATACATCTGCAAAACCACCATTGGTTATCCAGCATTTCTGTCCGTTCAGTATATAGTATTTCCCATCATCGCTCAGTTTGGCTGTGGTCCTGGCTCCCAGGGCATCGCTGCCGCTATTGGGTTCTGTTAAACCGTATGCGCCCTTCCACTCACCGGTAGCTAATTTGGGAATGTATTTTTGTTTCTGTTCTTCGGTACCAAAATAGAGTATGGGTAATGAACCGATACCGGTATGTGCGGCCACCGCTACTGAAAAAGAGTAGCCACCGCCCAGTCCTTCGTTTACAATGGAAGCGGTAATAAAATCCTTACCCAGTCCGCCATACTGCTCGGGGAGGGAAGTAGACAACAGGCCCTGCTCACCTGCTTTCTGCAATAGAGAAGGCATGAGGCCCGGTTCCAGTTTATCAATCCGGTCAAGGATGGGTAATATCTCTGTATCCAGAAACTGGGCACACATATCCATTACCATGGTTTGTTCTTCATTAAAATCTTCAGGAATGAAGGTTTCGAAGGAATTGCTTTCTTTGATCAACCACTCGCCGCCCTGCAGCGCCTTGGTTTGTGTTGTGGTATCCATGATGGAATTTTTTATTTATTAAAAGATTTATTTTCGTGAGACGTGAGTCATCAGTCGTGAGAATTGAACCCCTGGTAAAGTACCCTCTTCACGACTCACCTCTCACGACTGGCAATTCACGACTCACGTAAGATTATCATACACTCTCTGAAACACCTGCTTCACCGTTTCTATTTCCTCCTTATTCACTCCTATCAATGCCTCATTCATGGTTTGATTGGCAAGGCTGATGGTTAATTCCTGCAGCTCTTTCGCTGTATCTGATAAACAGACCAGGTTAATGCGCCTGTCTGATTTGGAAGCAATCCGCCTTACTAATTTCTGTTTTTCCAGGTTATCTATCAAACGGGTAATACTTGGCTTGTCGCGGAATGTGCGGTTACATAATTCCTGCTGACTCAAACAATCTTCTTTCCATAAATGGTACAATACACTCCACTGTTCGATGGTAATTTCCAGTCCTGCCTGCCTGAAATTTTTCTGTAACCTTCTGGCAACAGCCGTTGAAGCCATTCCGTTGATGACACTGTATAATTCCCCTCTTTTAAATTGGTTGTTTGACATATAGTTAGTTATGCAACTAATTTCAAAATTGGATGGTTTCTTCGACATCACCAAGAATAAACCCTTAAATTTTTCAAATAACCCCGGAATCTAATTATATATTAGTTTTCTTTGTTCACTATGTACTGGATAGCCATCATCCTTACGGTTGTATTACTTTCTGTGTATTGTCTGTTGATCGTATTGTACAGGCAATGGTTTTTGCGTTTGCCCTTATTCAGGATCGAACCAAACGCGGCACCTGCAACCCGTTTTTCCATTATCATTCCGGCAAGAGATGAGGAAGAAAATATTCAAAGTTGCCTGCAAACGGTTTTGCAACAACACTATCCGGCAGATTTATTTGAAGTGATCGTCATCAATGATCATTCAACCGATCAGACAGAAAGTATCATACGATTATTACAGCAGGAATATGCCAACCTTCAGTTAATCAATCTCACTGATCATTTACAGGGCGCCCGGATAAATGCTTATAAGAAAAAAGCTATTGAACTGGCCATTGGCCAAAGTGTGGGAACATGGATAGTTACCACAGATGCGGACTGTAAAGTAACGGACCATTGGCTCAGCGCAATGGACGCCTATATCAGGGCGAACCAGCCTGTATTTATTGCCGCTCCGGTCATGTTCACGGATGATCATTCTTTCCTGTCGGTATTTCAGTTATTGGATTTTATCAGCCTGCAGGGCATCACCGCTGCTGCCGTATCAGCGGGTTATCATACCATGTGTAATGGCGCCAATATAGCTTACCGGAAAGACGTGTTTGATGAAGTGGGCAGGTTTAGTGGTATTGACCATATTGCCAGCGGAGATGATATGCTGCTGATGTACAAGATCAAACAAAAATACCCGGGCCGCCTGGGATACCTGTTTTGTAAAGAAGCTATTGTAACTACCGCCCCCATGCCCGACTGGGAAAGCTTTTTAAACCAGCGTATCCGCTGGGCCAGCAAAGCCGATACCTACCGGGATAAAACAATTTTCTGGACCCTTGCCCTGGTATATGCCGTTAATCTTTTACTACTGGTATTGTTATTGATCAGTCCGTTCAGGGAAAATGGATTTAGCTGCTGGCTGTTATTGGCAGGATGTAAGACATTGATAGAATTGAGTTTGATGATTCCGGTGGCCAGATTTTATCGGCAGAGCCGGGCGTTACTATGGTTTCCTTTGATGCAGCCCGTTCATATCATGTACACAGTAATAGCCGGATGGCTTGGTAAGTTCGGAACTTACCATTGGAAGGGCAGAAAAGTAAAATAAAGTTTTGCAGTTATTTTACTTCTTCTGTTCCCGGCCACCATGCATACAGGATAAGGGGTATCAATGCAAAAAGCGCCAGAGAAAAATATATAATCCGTTTCATGGAAACTGGTTTGATAAGTAGACAATATTTATGATCAGGTGTTTACTTTTCAGGGATTGATTTTCGGCAAAAAGGCAATTCTTATCGGTGAGCCAATTATTTCTTAATTTTCATCCGTGTTACAAACAAAGTATCGTTCTGCATTTACCAGGCGCCTTCTGGCCAACAAGGGCGCTTCCTTTGGTTTGATACTGATTGTACTGAGCTTGCTGCTTGCACTGCTCTGTTATTTTATTTCTCCGGATTCCTCCCCTAATGCCAACCGGATGATTCCGGAGATAGGGAGCAAAAAACCGGGCTTTACCACCCTGCTGTTGCGCATCAAAAGGGATAAGGCCCTATTGCCTCCCACCTTTTTTTCCCGTTTACTGAATGGGAAAGAGGAAGCCTGCCAATATGTTCCTGTAACGGCTTACCAGGTAGCCGGCGACAGTATGGTTTACCAAAAATTTGTAGATGAGGACGTCACTGAAAAAAAATCAGTCCTCAAGGCATTAACCGGAGATCCTGCTGTTATTCAAACAACCTATTGGTTAGGCACCGATAAATTTGGCAGGGATATTCTCAGCAGGCTCATTATTGGGGTAAGGGTTAGTTTGAGTGTGGGATTAATAGCTGTATTGATCTCACTAACCATTGGCATACTCCTTGGCGCAACGGCAGGCTATTTCAGGGGCCGGACAGATGATGTGATCATGTGGTTCATTAATGTTGTATGGAGCATACCCACCCTGCTACTGGTTTTTGCCATTACACTCGCACTGGGTAAGGGTTTCTGGCAGGTATTCATTGCCGTGGGTTTAACCATGTGGGTAAATGTGGCGAGATTGGTGAGAGGGCAGGTATTAGCCGTTCGTGAACTGGAATATATTGAAGCAGCCAAAGCGTTGGGTTATTCGGATATGCGGATCATACTAAAACATATTCTTCCCAATATACTGGGGCCGGTAATGGTGATTGCCGCCAGTAATTTTGCATCGGCTATTGTAATTGAAGCCGGACTCAGTTTTCTGGGTGTAGGCGTGCAACCCCCGCAGCCCAGTTGGGGATTAATGATTAAAGAGAATTACAATTTCATCATCACCCATAACCCTATGCTGGCACTCGCACCGGGTATTGCCATTATGCTTTTGGTACTGGCCTTTAATTTAGTAGGCAATGGACTGAGAGATGCGTTGAATGTACGGAGTAAGCTATGAAAAAAAACATTGTCCGGCATCAGGATTGTGGCGCTATTACTACATTACGGTCAAGGCTTTCTTCCAAAGAGATAAACGTTTCGGTACGTTCAATACCCTTGATCTTTTGCAGTTCATCGTGTAACACAAAACGCAATTGCTGGATATCTTTACAAACGATCTCGGCAAACATGCTGTAATTTCCTGTTGTATAATTGAGACGAACGATCTGGGGTATTCTTTTGAGTTCTTTGGCTACACTGTCGTACAATGAGCTTTTCTCCAGGTAAATACCAATAAAAGCGATCACATCGTAGCCCAAAGATTTGAGATCTACCGATAATTTTTTACCTTTCACTACTTTTAGTTCTTCCAGTTTTTTAATCCGCACATGAATGGTGCCGCCGGAAACAAATAGTTTCTTACCCAGGTCGGCATAGGATATCTCCGCATCTTCCATCATTTCCTGGATGATCTGCAGGTCCAATTTGTCAAGATTCAATTTACCAGACATATTCGGTTAATTTTTAGAATTATTTTAATATAATATCAAATTTATTGTATTTTATCTAAATTATCAAAATAATTGTTGAAATATTTATAATAAATAAGGATTTTATGCTACTATTGTCTTGTTAACCAATAACAACCGGTTCTTGTATACTGTGGGGTGATGAAATTTTTGGCAGACATGCCCCCTTGTCTCGGGGGTGAGGAGCCCAGGATAAACGTAGTGTAGAGCCGTTCAGGTAGTAATACCCGAACGACCAGGGTCGACCACTGAACTTTGCGCTACAGCTAACTGCCTCGTGGAGGTTCGATCCCTCCCCCTACAGCTTTGAAAAAGCCATAATCAATTTTAAATCAATTGGTGGTGGCTTTTTTATTTTTATTCAGTGGCGATTTAGGTGTTGGTAATGAGTTGGAATAACCTGCTAAATCACACCAATAATTTTTCCAACTTCATTTTCCACCTTTCCCAATCCGGCATTTCTTCCTTCTACGAAGAGTCTCCCAGCGGGAACCCTCTAACTTAGAATAGTAATGCACCTTCTTCCCTACCGTTGCTTTTTAAAGCTTTGCCTGTTTGATCAGTTCCGGAAACAATAGTATTTTTTGTATATCCTTTGGATTAAACAAAAAGGGTTCCACTTCCTTTGCCATTTCTTCCATACTCAAATTGTTGCATTTTTCCAATACCCTCTCTTTCAACTGCTGTTCATTAGAAACGCTCATCTTTAATTGCAGGTA
>CAYHTC010000148.1:0-6353 GCA_964359445.1 uncultured Sediminibacterium sp.
AGCCGGCATTACTTTTTCTGCAGTGTTTAATTACTAATTGAATTTCACTTCAAAAAGTTTGGGCCAGTATTTTCCTGTAATAAAAAATCGTTTACCCGCGCTATCATAAGCGATTCCGTTTAAAACGGCAGCATTAGCCTGGTCTTCATCGGAGATGGCACCCGGTGCATATTTGTTCAGTACATAAGAAAAATCCGCTTTCGCTACCACTTTACCGGTTGCAGGATCAATCTTCACAATCGTATTGGTGGTATACACGTTCGCGTAAATAAATCCATCCACATATTCCAGTTCGTTGATGCTGGCTAATGGACCATTATTGTCTGCTACGCCTACCACTTTCACCACCTGAAAATTAACAGGGTCCCTGTAATATAAATTGTTTGATCCATCATCCATGATCAGGTATTTGCCGTCATTGGTCATGCCCCAGCCCTGGCCGGTATAATTGAATTCTTTCAGCTTTTTGAATGTGGCAAAATCATACACAAAGCATTTATATTCTTTGTAAGTAAGTTGATAGATCTTGCCATTTAATACAGTCATTCCTTCCCCAAAATATTCTTTTGCTAAAGTAATTTTTTGAATATCCTTTCCTGTTAACAGGTCAATTTTAGCCAGTTTACTCTTCCCCTTATAATCAGGATCTCCGGTACTTTCATAGATAGCATTGTCATGCCATTCCAGTCCTTCGGTATAGGAACCGGTATTGTG
Organism: uncultured Sediminibacterium sp.; assembly: GCA_964359445.1. Lineage (GTDB taxonomy): Bacteria > Bacteroidota > Bacteroidia > Chitinophagales > Chitinophagaceae > Sediminibacterium. The sequence continues at coordinate 715 of CAYHTC010000148.1, forward strand.
GGGATACACATTGGTAATGGTATAATTTAATACAGCCGGTACGGTGTTGGTTGGTAATTCGTTTTTGTCGGCGCCTGTATTATTATTACAGGCCGTTAACAGGCTGATCAGGATAACAGTAATGATTGAATACTTCATAACGTGAAATTGCTACAAAAATAATTAAGTAGTTACTGCTGCTTCGTTAAAAAATGGCAAAAGCGTTTTATACATTAAATCTAAAATGCATCACATCCCCGTCTTTCACTATATACTCTTTCCCTTCAATGCGTAAGCGTCCGTTTTCCCGGCAGGCGGCTTCACTGCCGTATTTAATAAAGTCTTCATAAGCGATCACTTCCGCTTTAATAAAACCTTTCTCAAAATCGGTATGAATCACACCGGCGGCCTGTGGCGCTTTCCAGCCTTTGTGAATGGTCCAGGCTCTTACTTCCTGCACACCGGCAGTAAAATAAGTATCCAGGTTTAATAATTTGTAGGCAGAGCTAATTAACCGGTTTAGCGCCGGTTCCTTCATGTGGTATTCTTCCATAAACATCTGCTTATCCTCAGCCGCTTCCATTTCTGCTATCTGGGCCTCCACATTATTGCACATCACAATTACCTCAGCGCCTTCCGCTTTGGCCGCCGCCGCTAATACTTCTGAGTATTGATTGCCGGTATGCATACTTGCTTCATCAACATTGGCAACGTACAGAACAGGTTTATCCGTTAATAAGAACAGGTCGGCGATCACCGTTTTTTCTTCCTTATCTAATCCCAATGTATGAATATTTTTTCCTTTTTCGAGATGCGCTTTACAGCGTGACAGAATTTCAAATTCAGCTTTAGCCTTGGTATCGCTGCCTACGCGGGCCATTTTTTCGACACGGTGCCATTTTTTCTCAACACTATCCAGGTCCTTCAGTTGTAATTCGGTTTCTATAATCTCTTTATCGCTGATAGGGTTAATGGCGCCTTCTTCGCGTAAAACATTTTCATCTTCATAACAACGGATCACATGAATAATGGCATCTACCTCACGGATATTCCCCAAAAATTTATTGCCCAATCCTTCACCCTTGCTGGCGCCGCGCACCAGGCCCGCGATATCTACAATCTCCAGTTGGGTTGGAACCATCCGGTTAGGAAGCACCAGTTCCGCCAGTTTGTCCATGCGTTCATCAGGTACATCCACCAGGCCCACATTGGGTTCAATGGTACAAAAACGGTAATTGCTCGCCTGTGCCTTGGCGCTATTGCTGACTGCATTAAATAAAGTTGATTTACCTACGTTTGGTAGTCCCACAATGCCTGCTTGTAAAGCCATAATTCAAACTATTTTTTCGAGCCGCAAATATAGCCAGATTTGGGGGCAAAATGGGTTCTAAATGCTGATATCCCTGAATTTGTTATTTTCACCACAGAAACTACCCGTATGGCCCTGAACTATGTTTGGATTCTGTTCTTTATCATTGGTTTAATTATCGCGTTGATCAAGCTGATTGTATTTCATGATTATGAGATATTCAAAAAACTGGTAGAGGGTATTTTTGATGCATCCAAATCATCCGTCATGGATATTGGCCTGCCTTTAACCGGTGCGATGGTATTTTTTATGGGACTGATGAATATAGGTGAAAAGGCAGGGGCGGTTAATTTTTTGGCCAGGTTACTCAATCCGTTTATGAAACGGATATTTCCTGAAGTGCCGGATAAACATCCTGCCATGGGGCAGATGGTGATGAATTTCAGCGCCAATATGCTTGGCCTGGATAATGCGGCAACCCCTTTTGGTTTAAAAGCCATGGAAAGCCTGCAAACACTCAATCCAAACAAAGAAACGGCCAGTAATTCACAGATCATGTTCCTGGTACTGCATACCAGTGGCCTTACCCTGATACCGCTTTCCATTATTGCTTACCGGGTTAGTGGTGGAAGCACCAATCCTACCAGTGTATTCGTACCGTTGATGCTGGCTACTACAGTTGCCACCATTGCCAGTATCGTTATTACCGGGCTGTACCAACGGCTCCGTTTTGACCGTGTATTGGTATTGTGGCTGGGAGGTATCATCACTGCTATCTTTTTATTTGCCTGGTATATTTATGGATTGCCTTCGCAAAAGAATATTCCAACACCCAGTTTGTTTACGAAAGAAACCTTTAGTAATGTGTTGGGCAATATCATTCTGTTTCTGATTATTGCCACTTTTATTATTGGCGGATTTGTTAAAAAGACCAATGTTTTTGATGCATTTATTGAAGGAGCAAAACATGGATGGGATGTGATTGTGAAAGTGATTCCTTACCTGGTTGGTTTACTGGTTGCGATCAGGGTGTTCCGCGATAGTGGGGCGCTGGATGCTATCATACAAGGGATTAGTTGGTGTTTTGTTCAGGTTGGGATGACCAGTGATTTTGTGCCTGCATTACCCGTTGCCATTATGCGTCCTTTTAGCGGTGGAGGATCAAGAGGATTAATGCTGGATATTTTTAAAACCTATGGAGCCGATAGTTTTATCGGACAATTGGCTTCTACTTTCCAGGGAAGTGCAGACACCACTTTTTATATTATCGCTTTGTATTTTGGAAGTGTGGGTATTAAAAAAGTGCGGTATGCTATCTGGGCCGGTATGCTGGCAGACCTGCTTGGAGTGATTGCTGCAATTGGTATTGCCTATATCTTTTTTAAATAAGGGGAACTGTTTTTCAGTTCATTTTGTTTCAGCCATTTCCAGTACAATTTTCCATTCCTCGTCTTTTACAGAACCCACGGATAGCCTGCCCAATCTCACCAGATCCATATTGGCCAGGCGTTTATCTGCTTTTATCTGAGCCAGCCCAACCGGTTTCTTCAATTTTTTATAGGGTTTAAAATCAACTACCAGCCATGCCGGATCATCCGTGGTTGGATCGGGGTAAGATTCTTTCACCACTTTCGCGATACCTACAATTTCCATCCCTTCATTACTATGGTACCAGAAGGCGAGGTCGCCTTTTTTCATTAACCGGAGATTGTTGCGTGCGGTATAATTACGCACCCCATCCCAAATAGTCTGACCGTCTTTTTCAAACTGTTCCCAACTATATTTAACCGGTTCAGATTTGATCAACCAATAGTGCATGGGTAATTAGGAATTAAAAATTAATAATTAATCTCACCATCCGCTTGCCAGCACATCAGCCAGATGCAGCACTTTTAAACCGGCGCCTTTGTGTTTATTACATCCATCAATATGCATCAGGCAACTCATATCGGTACTGATCAGGTATTCTGCCCCTGTGGCTGCAGCGTTGGCTACTTTCTGGTCGCCCATGGCAATGCTGATGGGTTCAAACTTTACCGCGAATGTGCCCCCAAATCCACAACAGGTTTCCACATCATTCATCTCTACCAGTTCCAGTCCTTTTACTTTGCTCAATAATTGCCGGGGCTCATTTTTTATTTTACACTCACGTAAAGCGGCACAACTATCATGGTAGGTAGCTTTGCCATTAAATATGGCCCCTACGTCATCTTTTTTTAAAATATGAATCAGGAATTCAGAAAACTCAAAAGTTCTTTCGGCTATTTTTTTAGCAAGCGCGCTTTCCGATGAGTTTTCGAATAGAGTGGTATAGTAATTTCTTACAAATCCCGCGCAACTGGCGCTGGGAGCAACTATGTAATCCGAACCTGAAAAATCGTTGAGGAATTTCTTACAGACTTCTTTAGACTCACCCCAAAAACCCGCGTTAAAAGCAGGCTGTCCGCAACAGGTTTGCCGGGTATTATAAGTGATAGAGCAACCTGCTTTTTCCAGCACTTTCACCATATTGAAAGCAACCTGCGGATATAACTGATCAATAAAGCAGGGGATAAACAATTGTACATTCATGTTATCTGTAACTGGGTGATGACCTATTTTAACTTCCTGTTTAAAGCTATCATTTTTATAGCAGTAATGGCTGCTTCTTCGCCTTTATGACCATGTTTGCCGCCAATACGATCCAGTGCCTGTTGTTCATTATCAACGGTGAGTATACCAAAAATGACCGGTATATCCAGCGAAAGGTTCAATTGCAACACCCCATCCGTTATGGCTTTACATACATAATCAAAATGCGGGGTATCGCCCCTGATTACGGTTCCTAAAGTGATATAGGCATCCGGTAATACTTTACAATAAGTATAATGATTTTTAACTGCGAAGGGAATTTCAAAAGCACCGGGTACCGTTAATACTTTATACTTCACCCCCTGTTCCCTGCATATTTTCTTTACGCCTGTTGCTAACTTATTGATGATAGGTGTATTCCATTCGGTCTTCACAATCACAACAAAGGCATCCTTTATTACGGGGATGCCTTTATTTACTGATGTATTGCCTTTAGTAGCCATCGGGTTACATTTTGCTAATTTTTTTCTACACTTAAACGGTAAATGTATTTATCGGCCTGGAAACCTTTATCGGTTTTTGGAAATTTATCTTTCAGCTCTTTATACAGTTCCAGCGCTTCTTTGGGTTTACCATTGGTTTCTTCCAGTAAAGCAGCGCGAAAAAGGTATTCGGCAGAATTGTTTTCATCCTTTTGAAAAACCCTGGCTGCTTTTTTGTAATTCTCGATGGCTTCTTCTTTTTTATTGAGTTCCGAATAGGCATCTCCCAAACAACCATAGGCAAGTAATTGTATCTGGCTTGCACGTGTTGAGAAGTCTTTCAGGTATTTAACCGCATTGTTAAAATCGCCCAGTTTCAGGTAGCTTACACCCGCGTAGTATTTAGCAAGGTTGGCCGCTTTGGTACCACTGTAATTTTTAATCACAAACAAAACTCCCTTGCTTTGTCCATCACCATTCAGAACCAGGTTGGAAGAATCAGCGCTAAAATATTCCTGTGCTTTATATAAAGCTTCAGACGCTTTTTCTTCTTTTGGTTTTAGCATGTATTCATTATATCCATACCAGCCACCAGCGCCAAGTATGATGACAGCCAGACCGATCAGGATTGGTTTTTGAAATTTGTCCCAAAAACCCTGCATTCTCACCAGGGTCAGATTCGTTTCTTCATGCTTCTCAGTCATTCTGTTTTTTTATTAAAATTTGGATGTAAAGATTAGTAAATATTTTTTTTGGGTTAGTCAACATCAAATACAAAGTTCTGGTCTGCATATACATCTTTGAGTAACTCGCTGTCATCGGGCCATGGGCTTTCTTCTGCAAATTTCACACTCTCATCTACCACTAATTCCACCCTGCGGTCTATGGCTTTCAGTTCTTCTTCCGTTGCAAAGGAATTGGTTAAAATGGTAGTACGCACTTTACCGATAGGGTCCTGGTCTTTGTATTCATCTACTTCTTCCTTGGAGCGGTATTTCTGCGGATCGGAGATGGAATGACCTTTATAGCGGTAAGTTTTTAATTCCAGCAGGGTAGGGCCATCGCCTTCGCGGGCCCTCTTAACGGCACGTGCCACGCTTTCGTGTACGTTCTCAGGCGTCATGCCATCCACTTTATCAGCGGGCATATCATAGGCATCGGCCAATTTATAAATATCCACTACATTACTGGTACGTTCAATAGAAGTACCCATCGCATAATTGTTGTTTTCACAAATGAATATCACCGGTAGTTTCCATAACATGGCCAGGTTAAAGGTTTCGTGTAAGATACCATGG
>CAYHTC010000149.1:0-6351 GCA_964359445.1 uncultured Sediminibacterium sp.
CGGGAACCCTTCTTCTATATACAGCTATGGACGTGAGAGCCGGATGGCTATTGAGAATGCGAGGAAAACGGTTGCTAAAATACTGAATGCGCATCCCGCAGAAATATTTTTTACCAGTGGTGGTACCGAAAGCAGTAATACGGCGATAACAGCTTCCGTTCGCGACCTGGGTTGTAAACACATTATTTCCTCACCCATCGAACACCATGCAACAGCCCATACCATTGAACACTTATTTCATTCCGGAGAAGCGGCATTGAGTTATGTGAAACTATTGCCGAATGGCCATATTGACCTGGATGACCTCGAAAAATTATTGGCCGGAACCGAAGAAAAATGTTTGGTTACCCTGATGCATGCCAATAACGAAATCGGGAATATGCTGGATATACAAAAAGCAGGTGAACTTTGTAAATTGTATAATGCCATTTTTCACAGTGATACCGTTCAAACGGTCGGACATTTTCCGTTTGATCTCCGGAATACCCCGGTTCATTTTGTAACAGCCTCCGGTCATAAATTTCACGGCCCTAAAGGGGTAGGCATGCTGTATATCAATGAAAATATAAAGATCAACCCCTTTGTGTATGGCGGTAGCCAGGAAAGAAATATGCGTGCAGGAACGGAAAATATTTATGGCATTGTAGGCTTTGCCAAAGCGCTTCAACTGGCTACAGAAAATTTTGAGCGGAACAGTACGTATATCAAAAGCCTGAAAGGGCACCTGATGGAGAAGCTGAAAACAAATATCATAGGTGTTTCCTTTAACGGCGATCCTTGGGGCAGCAGCCTTTACACAGTAGTGAGCGCCCGCTTTCCCAAAACAGATAAAAGTGAAATGCTCCTTTTTAACCTTGATATCAATCATATTTGTGCCAGTGGCGGCAGCGCCTGTACCAGTGGGGCCGATCAGGGATCACATGTCATCCGTGCCATCAATAATAATCCCAACCAGGTTACCGTACGTTTCTCTTTCTGCAAGTACAATACAAAAGAAGAAATAGATATCGTAGTTGAAAAATTGAAAGAACTGATTTAAATAATTTTCAAATTCTCAAATTAAATCCTCCTCTTCATTAAAATCTTCCGAACTTAAATTCATCATGCTGCCCATCAGGTCCTTGAACCCGATCGTGCCGTTAACTACTTTTTTACTGATTATAGAATAAGTAGCAAGACCATGCAATACAAATTCCATCAGTAAGGCATTTTCTTTTTCGCTGGCATGAGGGAAATATTTTTTTACAAATCCATACAGTCCATCTACTTTATATAGCGCCGCAATCTTTTCGGCATCTTTCATATCCAATAAAATGTCCAGATGATTGCCTGTATTAAACCAATGGGTGATTGCTTTATACGGACTGGGCGCTGATTTTTCTTCAACAGATTTTTTACCCGTATTTCTTTTCTTCTTTAACTGATCAGGATTGGGAAAATACTGAATGAACTGTGTGCGGATTGACTTATCAACGAGGTTTACTGCAACCTGGTAAGGGCCCTCCTGTTCACCCTCATAAACCAATTCAATTTTACCGGTGATGGATGGTATGATTCCCGACAAATCACTGATCCATACCTGGGTTTGTTCTTCATTATGCATGATGGCCCTTCTTTCTGCACTGCTGATGGCATTTTCATAAGCAGCAATGGTTAAACGGGCACTCACACCACTTTTTTTATCTACGTATTCATTGGCCCGCGCCTCAAAGGCAACCTGTTCTATGAGTCTTTTGATGAGATCACTAACCACTACCTTTTCTTTTTGCGCATCCAATATATCTGCTTCCTGTTCAGTGATGGCCAGGGCTGTTTCAATATCTTTCGGATAATGCGTTAATATCTGGCTCTCAATCCTGTCTTTCAACGGGGTTACAATACTGCCACGATTGGTATAGTCTTCCGGATTCGCTGTAAATACGAAAAGGATATCCAGGGGCATACGCAGTTTAAACCCCCGTATCTGTATATCTCCTTCCTGTAAAATATTAAATAAAGCCACTTGTATTCTTGCCTGCAGATCGGGTAGTTCATTAATTACAAATATGCCCCTGTTACTTCTTGGAATAATACCATAGTGAATTACTTTTTCATCCGCAAAACTCAGTTTCATATTGGCTGCTTTGATCGGGTCAATATCCCCGATCAGGTCGGCCACACTTACATCAGGTGTTGCCAGTTTTTCTCCATACCGTTCCGTCCGGTGAATCCACTGTATGGGTGTATCAGCAGCATGTTCCGCTATCTGGTCCCTGGCAAACTTACTCAGGGGTTTTAACGGATCATCATTCACCTCACTACCTGCAATAATGGGTATATACTCATCCAGCAGGTCAACCATCTGCCTGGCCATTCTTGTTTTTGCCTGCCCCCGTAATCCGAGAAAAAGTATATTATGCCTGCTCAGTAAAGCCCTTTCCGTATCCGGTATCACCGTATCCTCATAGCCCAAAATCCCCGTAAATGGATTTTCTTTATTCCGGATACAGCCAATCAGATTATCCCTGATCTCTTCTTTTACCGTTTTAGGCTGATAGCCGCTTTTTTGTAATTGCCCAAGGGTTTTTATCTTTTGTATGTCCATGATGATGTAGACTATTTTACATTATTTACATTGTTTTTCGTGAGTCGTCAGTCGTGAGAACTTTTCTTTTTAAAACTGATAACTCATATTATACGTCCCACTTTTCACTTCTCACGTCTCACGGTTCTCAATACACTGTTTTCCGTTTCCCGCTTTCAAAATCTTTAAATATAAATGCACCCAGTTTATCCAATGATGCAAAGAATGCTTTTCCATTATTCATTTCTGTAAACTCCTGTACAAACTTTTGAAGATAAGGATCAGAGGCGATCATGAAAGTAGTGATGGGTATCTTCAGTTTCTTACATTGTGCTGCCAGGTTGATACAACGGTTGACCACTTTTCTGTCGAGGCCAAAACTATTCTTATAATATTGCTTACCGATCTTCAAACAGGTAGGTTTACCATCCGTAATCATGAATATCTGTTTGTTCGGATTTTTTCTTTTGCGCAGCAGATCCATGGCTAACTCGAGGCCTGCCACCGTATTGGTATGAAAGGGACCTACCTGTAAATAAGGAATATCCTTCACTTCAATCATCCAGGCATCGTTTCCAAAGACCACAATATCAAGGGTGTCTTTTGGATATTTTGTAGTAATCAGCTCGCTCAGGGCCATAGCCACTTTTTTCGCGGGCGTAATCCTGTCCTCACCATATAAGATCATGGAGTGAGATATATCAATCATTAAAACGGTAGAGGTTTGTGTTTTAAAATCAGTTTCTCTGATCTGAAGATCATCTTCCTGCATAGAGAAATGATCAATTCCATGATTGATCTGCGCATTGCGGATACTTTCTGTAAAATCGATCTGTTCCGGCATATCCCCAAACCGGAAGGGGCGGGTATCCGAATTTAGTTCATCACCCCGGCCGGGTTTGAATGTCTGGTGATTTCCCTGTTTCGTTTTCTTGAGCTTGCCGAATATTTCTTCCAGGCTTTTCCTGCGGATGGTTTGTTCAGATTTACCGGTGATAGTGAAACTGCCATCCTGACTGTTTTCCTGCATATACCCATTCAGTTTCAGGTCGTCAATAAAATCACCCATGCCATACTCATCATTGGTGAGCTGGTATTTAACGTCAAGTTCATTCAGCCATTGCAGGGCTTCGCCCGCGTCACCATTTGTATAAGTGAGTAATTGCATAAACAGGTCGAGCAATTGTTCAAACCTGCTCTTTCCGTTTTCATTGGGATCAAAATTCGTAAACCGGTGTCCGATCATATCTGTAAACTACAAAAAAGAAGCATGCAATAAAATCTGTGTCTCTATTTAACAACCAAAGAACAGAAAAGTTGTTATATAATAAGAAAAGAAACAGCCGGGTGTTACACCCGGCTGTCTTGTATCCTGTTTATTTCGAATCTATCTACTCCTAACGCCTAACTACTTATTACCACTATCCTTAGCAGCATCAGCCGACATCAGTTTACCCGGTATCCGGATGCGCGGATTATACATGATTTGTATTTGCTCCATCCCTTTCAGGTAATTATCGGCCGACCTTCTTTCTTCCGACATATTATCGGCTTTAACACCATCCAGTGTATTATAATACCTGATCTGTTGCTGCAGATCGGTTTTGACTGAAGCAGCTACTTTTTTAATTAGTGTAGTATCTTCAGCCATATAGCAGGCTTCCAGGAATAAAAGTGAATTGCGGTTATGCAGATTTCCGCGGCTGGTCATACCATACGCAAAATTAGATTGATCAAGCATTTTATCCACTTTCTCCAACACTTTTCTGGCATCTTCTTTACGCCCTTTGCCAACCAAGTCAATAGCCAGCTCAGTATAAGCACTACGAATGGTATTCAGGTGCCTGCGGTTTTCTTCATCAAAATATACACCTTTTACATTGGCATTACCAAAGGCGAATTTGTTCATTGCCTTATCCATCATCCAGTCTGTATTTACCCGGCTGTTCATCACAGGTACTAAACGGAAACTAAGTCCATCCCTGCGTATATACTGGTCAAAGCCCAGTTCGGCGCCAGGACTGGTAAAATAGATGGGTCTGTTCCATTTATTGGCAGCGATAATATTGAGTAAGGCAAGGTCATTCTTAACCATTGCACCCTTTGGAATATCAAACCGCAACTCACTCACTACACTATCCGTTGCATTTACGGTTCCATTTTTTTGAACCAGTAATTTATCAACCGGAACAGATACTTTTTTTACCGGATAGGTATTCAATGCTTCTCCACCGCCCCTATCTTCCTTCACCGCAGGATCATCACTACCTACATAGTTTTTCATCAGATCATAGAGATCATAATACCTGTCTTCCGGAATATTTTCTTTCGGGCGATATAAGATATAATCGCGTTTACCGCCTATAATCTGTTCGGGTGTCCATATTACATCTATCGGATCGCTCTGGTTTACTTTATAACGCAGTTCATTAATGTACCAGTCGATGCCCAGCAAACTAAAATTAATGACACGTATATCAGGACGTATCCCTTCCACTTCCTGCGCATACCATAAAGGATACGTATCATTATCGCCATAACTGAACAGGATGGCATTGGGGGCGCAGCTTTCCAGGTAATCTTTGGCCAGGTCCCTGGATAATACTTTCCGGCTTCTGTCATGATCGTCCCATTCCTGCTGCGCCATTATTACAGGTACTGCCAGCAAACAAACAATGGTTGCAAGTGATGCCGCAGTGGTCTGTGACAGTTTTGAGCCGAACCAATCGCGAACTTTCAGTACACCTAATCCTATCCAAATAGCAAAAGCATAAAAACTTCCAACGTATGCATAGTCACGTTCACGTGGCTGGTAGCCGGCCTGGTTCAGGTACAATATAATAGCGAAGCCGGTAAAGAAGAATAAGAGGAAACTTACGATGCCATCATCCCCTTTTTGTTTGAACTGGTAGAACAGCCCCAGCAAACCGAGAATAAAGGGTAAAAGAAACAGTTTATTATGGGCTTTATTGTTCTTCAGGCTATCCGGCATACTGCCCTGATCGCCATATAAAAGATTATCAACGGGAGCGATACCGGTTATCCAGTTACCATCCCGAACATTACCTGCAAACAGGCCCTGGTTATCGTTTTGCTTACCGGAGAAGTTCCACATAAAATAGCGGAAGTACATCCAGTATACCTGGTAGCCTGCAAAGAATTTGATATTGTCTGCCTGTGTGGGCGCCCTTTCGTATTTGCCATCTTTCAGGCGGTTAATCCCTAAATAATAGGCATAATAATCCGCATGATTCTGATCATTGCTGGGGTCCCAAACCCTGGGAAAAACCATTTTGTCTTCTGCAGTGTAAATATATTTCCTATCCTCACCCAGTTCAATATACTTACCATTTGATTTCTGATAACGCATACCCGTACTCTTCAGATCAACCGGTTCAGAAGTGAATTTTTGTCCATAAAAAAGAGGAAAATCACCATACTGGTCGCGGCCAAGATACCCAACCAGGCTGATGGGATTATCTACATTGTACATATCCACTGATGGATTGGCATTACTGCGTATCATGGTGGTCACATAAGTGCTGTACCCTACGAGCATGAATGCAAAACACCATAAGCCCAAACGGAGATAGCCCCACGATTTTTTTGCGGCCAGTTTAAGCCCGAACCAGATTAAAACCGCCAGCGCTACAAAGAAGAAAATAAAGCCTGAGAAAAAGGGCAGGCCAAAACCATTCACGAACCAGCGGTCAAAAGTACCGGCCAGTTTTACTGGATATTGTTAAATACCGCGACAGACAAAAACAGGTGATTTCAACTGTTAACCA
>CAYHTC010000150.1:0-6340 GCA_964359445.1 uncultured Sediminibacterium sp.
TCCTCAACAGTTCCATCTTCTTTTACCGCTACAATTTTCTCTTCTTATATTTTATACCCGTTATGAGTGGCTTCGCCGTGCTCAAATTTGGATGACATGAAAGCCGTTAACCCTCTTTCTTTTGAATAAAGAATAATGGGCAGGGGCAGGGAAACATGGTGCAATTTTCCTTCACTATCGTGGAACTCTGTAAAATGAAATTCGTGGTTATCGAGTATATGGCCGAAAATCACTTCTGCCGCGTTAAATTCTTCTTTTTCCCCTTCCTTAGCCGCATGTTCCCCAGTAGCTTCCTGATGAGGGCTATTCCGGGCAAGCAAAGAGGAAGAAAATACAAAAGCAAAAAGGCTGAAAGTCGCTACCAGTAATAATTTCACAGTTCTAGGGGCCATACCTGTTTCTAAGATTTGCGGCAAAGATAGGGGTAAGGGGGTGAAAACCCTACATGAAAAAGGAGAAAAATTCAGGCTCCCCGGGGTGCCTATTTCCTGTCAAACTGCATCTCATATAGTTTCGCATAGAATCCACCCAATACCAGCAGTTCTTCATGGGTACCCATTTCCTTAACTTCCCCTTTATCCAGCACAATAATTTTATGTGCCTTACGAATGGTAGACAGCCGGTGAGCAATGATGATGGATGTTCGTCCCGATATCAGGGTATCGGTAGCTTTTTCTATCAGCAGCTCACTTTCCGTATCAATGGAAGAAGTGGCTTCATCCAGTATCAAAATAGCCGGATTATACAACAGGGCCCTGATGAAGGATAATAGTTGTCTTTGTCCCAAACTCAGGGTACTGCCTCTTTCCATCACATCATAGTCATATCCACCGGGTAATCTCATGATAAATTCATGAACCCCGATCATTTTAGCGGCATCTATCACCTGTTGGCGCGTGATATCAGGGTTGCGCAGTGTAATATTATCCATTACCGAACCGGAAAACAGGAAAACATCCTGCAATACCACCCCAATTCCCTTGCGCAGCCTTTCCAACCGGTAATCCTCAATATTCACCCCATCAATCTGAATTTCCCCTTCCCGTATAGGATACATCCTGTTTAGCAAACTGATTACTGAAGTCTTGCCACTACCTGTATGCCCTACCAGGGCAACCGTTTCACCGGCTTTTACGCTGAAACTGATATCCTTCAACACATCGTTCTTCCCTATATAGGCAAAAGAGACCTGTTTAAAATCGATACTGCCATTTATATAATCCGGATTATACGCATCTGGTAAAGAAGGTGGTGTAACATCCGCATTATCCAATACCTTAAATACCCGCTCGGCGGCAATCATGCCCATTTGCAATACATTGAACTTATCGGCAATTACCCGGAGCGGGCGAAATATCTGGTTGAGGTATAAAATAAAAGCCACTAATAATCCCGCATGTAAGGTTCGGCCGGCAACCCACCATACCAGTAAACCCGTGCTGATGGCCAGCACCACTTCTACCAGGGGGAAGAATACGGAATAAGCAAAAATGGCTTTCACATTGGCATTCCGGTGCTCTCCATTGATAGTTCTGAACTTATTGAACTCCCTGTCTTCTGCGGCAAAAGCCTGAACAACCTGCATGCCGGTAATATGTTCCTGTACAAAAGCATTCAATGCTGCCACCGCATTCCTTACCCTGATAAAACTTTTATTCACACTCTCTTTAAAATAATAAGTAGCCAGGATCATAAGGGGGAAAGGCGCTAAACTTATCAGCGTCAAGCGCCAGTCAATCCAGAACATCGTAGCCAGGGTGATGATGATAGTGAGCAGGTCGGCAATAATCGGTATTAATCCATCTGAGAAAATATCATTGATACTTTCTATATCATTAATCGTTCGCGTGGTGAGTGTACCAATGGGTGTTTTATCAAACTGGCTCAGATTAAGGCTGAGTATTTTACTGTAAACCGTATTGCGCATGTCTTTGACCACACTCTGCCCCATTGAGGCAGTGATAAAAGTAAACAGGAAACGGATGGTGGTCTCTACCAGTAAAAAGATGACCTGAAAAAGGCTGACCGCGATAATAAATTTTGTGGTATCAGACAGATCTGTTCCGAATAAAACTGCTTTTAGCCAACCAGGCAGCAGTACCGCTCTGCCCGTTGCGGCATCAAGCGTTAGCTGAATCAGGTAGGGCCGGACAGGGGCAAAAGCTGCCATCAGCATGGCCAGTATCAGGCTTACATAAAAGAGTGAACGATAAGGCTTCACAAAACGAAAAACCCTTACTAACAATGATACATCAAATATTTTTTTTTGTGGCGGTTCACTCATGGTATTGGTCAAAGATAAGGAGTCCCGCAACAGCCTGTTTTACCGATTATAGAAAATGCGGAACAACCCTCAAACCATCTCTCCTTATGCCGAACCCATTCCTTCGTATATTCGCTATAGATATGGAGCAAGCAACGGATAGTTTGTATGATCCTGTTTTACCAAAATACAATTTAACGGAAGAACAGGAGAAGAACGAGATCATCAGGCATTATCGTGCCCTGTTGCGCGGCATCAGGCCCAAGCTGAAAAAAGGCGATAAGGAATTAGTCAGGCAGGCTTTTGAAATGGCCGCCGAATCGCATAAAACCATGCGCCGCAAAAGTGGTGAGCCCTATATCATACACCCCCTGGCTGTTGCCATGATATGTGTGGAAGAGATAGGTCTTGGGGTAAGAAGTACAATATGCGCCTTATTACATGATACGGTAGAAGATACTGATATTACACTGGAAGATGTTGACAGGGAATTTGGCCACGAAATTTCAAAGATCGTAGACGGACTTACCAAAATATCCAGTGTAATTGATACCAATACGAGTCAGCAGGCAGAAAATTTTAAAAAAATATTACTCACACTCACCGATGATCCGCGGGTGATATTGATAAAGCTGGCCGACAGGTTACACAATATGCGAACGCTTGATCACATGAAGCGTGAGAAGCAGTTGAAGATCGCATCAGAAACCGTTTGGGTATACGCGCCACTGGCTCATAGGATGGGCCTTTACATTATCAAAACAGAACTGGAAGACCTGGCTATGAAATACATGGAACCGGATGCATACCGGGAAATTGCCAGAAAACTCTCTGAAACAAAAAGAGAGAGAACCCGCTATATCAACGAATTTATCCGCCCATTAAAAGATAAATTGATGTCCGGTGATTTTGAATTCGAAATTTATGGCCGGCCCAAGAGTATCCACTCTATCTGGAACAAAATCAAAAAAAAGGAGGTTGCCTTTGAAGAAGTGTATGACCTTTTTGCTATCCGCGTAATTCTGGATTCGACTCCGGAAAAAGAGAAAGAAGATTGCTGGAAAGTATATTCCATGATCACAGATGAATATACCCCCTCGCCGGAACGTTTGAGAGACTGGCTGAGTAATCCAAAAAACAATGGCTACGAGGCCCTGCATACCACGGTAATGGGGCCACAGGGCAAATGGGTAGAAGTTCAGATACGTTCCAAACGGATGAATGAGATAGCTGAAAAGGGACTGGCCGCCCATTACAAGTACAAAGAGGATAACCAGGATGAGGACAGGTTTGACAAGTGGTTTGGCCAGATACGTGAAGTATTAAGTACACAGGATACGGATAGCGTTGATTTTCTGCAGGATTTTAAAACCTCCTTCCTGGCAGAAGAAATTTATGTGTACACCCCAAAAGGGGAAGTGAAAATGTTACCTACCGGCAGTACGGCCCTTGACTTCGCATTCTCCATTCACTCTGCCATCGGAACCAAATGTATCGGCGCCAAAGTACACCATAAACTGGTGCCCATCAGTCATAAACTCCGCAGCGGCGACCAGGTAGAGATCATCACCAGCAACAAACAGAAGCCATCCGAGGACTGGCTGAATATGGTGGTTACTGCCAAAGCAAAAAGCAAGATCAAGGATGCCCTGCGGGAAGAAAAAAGAAAGATTGCGGAAG
This sequence comes from uncultured Sediminibacterium sp., assembly GCA_964359445.1. GTDB lineage: Bacteria > Bacteroidota > Bacteroidia > Chitinophagales > Chitinophagaceae > Sediminibacterium. The sequence goes on from CAYHTC010000150.1 coordinate 3,944, forward strand.
ATGGCAAATACATCCTGCAACGCAAACTGGAAGCCATGGGCGCTGCTTATAGTCATCATAATATTGATGAACTGGTTCAGTTTTACAAATTACCCTCCCCACTGGATCTTAACTATAAAATTGCCACCAAGGTCATTGACCTGAAAGAATTGAAAGAATTTCAGGTATTGGGCGATAAAATAGACATCCCCAGGCCCAAACCGGTGGTTCAGGAAGTTCATATAGATACCACGCATCAAAAACAGGTAAACAGGAAAGACGCTGAACTGATCATTTTTGGAGAAAGCAGTGATAAAATCATGTATGCGCTGGCTAAATGTTGTCATCCCATACCCGGAGATGATGTGTTTGGTTTTGTAAGTACCGGCAAGGGACTGACCATACACCGCACCAATTGCCCCAATGCGGCACAATTGATGGCCAACTACGGGCACAGGGTGGTAAAAACGAAATGGGCAAAAAATAAAGAGATTTCATTCCTAACCGGGTTAAAAATAATCGGGTTGGATGATGTGGGAGTCATCAACAAGATAACCAATGTGATTAGTGGCGACCTCCGCATCAATATCGCCGGCCTTACCATCGAATCAAAAGAAGGTATGTTTAACGGAACCATCAAAGTATTTGTGCACGATAAGGAAGAACTTGAAGTACTGGTATCCCGCCTAAAATCATTGAACGGAATACAAACAGTTGATCGTTTTGATACGGAAGGGTAACTGTGGTTTTTTGTCTATTGTTTGCGGCCGTTTTCCACAAATAAAAAATAAACAACAAGCAACAAACCACAAACAACAAACTAACCCCTATTTTTGTCCCGATTCAAACAAATTTTATGGTTGACGTAATTTTAGGTCTACAGTGGGGAGATGAAGGTAAAGGCAAAATTGTTGATTACTTCGCACCCAATTACGATATTATTGCCCGTTTTCAGGGCGGTCCGAATGCAGGACATACTTTATATGTTGACGGGAAAAAAATGGTTTTACACCAGATACCTTCGGGCATCTTTCACCAGAATAAAGTGAATGTGATTGGTAATGGTGTGGTACTGGATCCGGTTACGCTGAAAAGAGAATGTGATGCAGTGGCTGCTTATGGTATTGATGTAAGGAAGAATTTATTTATTTCTGAAAGAACCAATATTATTGTTCCCACACACCGTGCCCTTGATAAAGCATCAGAATTAGCTAAAGGAGAAAGCAAGATCGGTTCTACCTTAAAAGGAATTGGTCCGGCTTACATGGATAAAACCGGTAGAAATGCACTGCGGGTAGGTGACCTGCTCGATAAAAACTTCACATCACAATATATCAAGCTCAGGCTCAAGCACCAGAAACTGCTCGATAATTTTCATTTTATCGAAGATATCACTGCATGGGAAGAAGAATTTTTTGAAGCATTGGAATTTCTGAAAACACTTAATGTGATCAACTGTGAATACTTTATCAATAACCAGCTAACAGCCGGTAAAAAAGTGCTGGCTGAAGGCGCCCAGGGAAGTATGCTGGACATAGATTTTGGCACTTTCCCTTTTGTTACTTCTTCCAATACCATTTCTGCCGGCGTATGCACAGGATTAGGCGTTTCGCCCAAACAGATCAACGAAGTTATGGGTGTTACCAAAGCCTATTGTACAAGGGTTGGCAGTGGCCCCTTCCCCAGTGAACTGGAGGATGCTACCGGAGAAAAACTCAGAAAAGTAGGTAATGAATTTGGCGCCACTACAGGCAGACCCCGCCGTTGCGGCTGGATTGACCTGGTTGCTTTACGTTTTGCCTGCATGATTAATGGTGTAACCCAGGTAATTATGACCAAGGCTGATGTATTGGATTCCTTTAAGGAATTGGCTGTTTGTACAGCCTATAGTATGAACGGTAAAGAAACCCGGGAAGTTCCTTTCCAGATGTCGCGTATGAAGATTGATCCGGTATTGCAAAAATTTGCCGGCTGGAACCTGGATACTACCGGCATTAAAGATGCCGCGGCATTACCAGAGATTATGAATACTTATATTAACTTTATTAATAACTATATCGGAGCCCCGGTTAAATATGTTTCAAACGGACCGGGCAGAGACCAGATAGTTCATGTTTAGCAGGAAGAATTGGCATTCCATTTGTGATTGAAAAATTTTTTTGGTTAATTATAAATTGCGTTGAAATTTTACGCAACCAATCTTATTAGAAATATGGCAGCGAAATCTGATAAGGATATTAAATCCACCACACCCAAAGGCACACCGGCAAAGAATGCCGATGCAAAACCCTCTTCCAAAAGCAAAAAACAATTAGAGGAAGAGGAGGATTGGGATAATGATGATGATACAGATGTAAAACCATTTGTGAAAAAATCATCAACAAAAAAACCGAAAGGGGAAGAAGATGATGATGATGA
>CAYHTC010000151.1:0-6334 GCA_964359445.1 uncultured Sediminibacterium sp.
TGTCCACCACTCAGCTCATTGGATTTATGATGGCTCCTGTCTTCCAGACCCACTTTCCGCAAAGCTTCCATAGACCTTTCAATACGTTCTTTTTTATTAATGCCCGCATAAATCAATGGCAAAGCCACATTTTCCGCGGCTGTTAAACGGGGTAACAAATTGAACTGCTGAAATACAAACCCGATTTCCGTGTTCCTTACTTCGGCCAGCTCATCATCTGCCATTTTACTTACATCTTTATTATTCAGGATATACCTGCCGCCGGTAGGCGAATCCAGGCAACCCAGAATATTCATCAGGGTACTTTTTCCACTTCCCGAAGGACCCATCAAAGCCACATACTCATTTTTAAAAATATCCAGCGTAATGCCTTTCAGCGCGGAAATGGCCTGGTTACCCATGAAATAGCTTTTCTCGATTTCTTCCAAACGGATGATCGCTTCACTCATACAAACAGGTTTCGGTTAAAACTATTCAGTTTTATTATTTCTTAATCACCTTAGGCACTTTAAAAAATATATCATCGTTTACCGGCGAATTCAGCAAAGCTTCGGAGCGGGAAACCGACCCCTGTACTTTATCTTCCCTTAAAATATTGGCTGCATCACTGATAAAAAGCAATGGCTCCACACCACCGGTATCAACCGTTTGCAGTTTTTCTACAAAAGCCACCATGCTTTCCATATCCGTACGGATGGATTCCTTCTCCGCATCATCAAACCGCAAGCGGGCAAGATGGGCCAGGGTATCAACCATTTTAGCATCTATCTTCATATCTGACAAAAATAACAGAAAGCAGGGCATTATCTACCTGTTATTTTTAAATGGCTATTAGGATGAAACAACGGTAATATTGGTGGTTTTTACACCCTTCCGGCTGCCTTTGGCCCCCAAAATCCCGCACTTATTTTTACTACCCTATCAGTCAAAAAAATATTTTACCCTACCTTCGATACAATTAGTTGCATACCTAACTAATTTTACGCAAAGCCTTGAAATATGAAAAAAAGAGCTATTAATAAAGTTGCTGTTTTAGGTAGTGGTGTAATGGGTTCCCGTATTGCCTGTCATTTTGCGGGCATCGGTGTACAGGTATTGTTATTGGATATGGTATCCAAAGGCGCCGAAGAAAGTACCAAACCGGCAGAAAGGAACAAATTAGTGAATGATGCATTACTATCTGCCATCAAAAGCAATCCCTCCCCTGTATTTACTAAAGACGTAGCCAAAAGAATTACTACCGGCAATTTTGATGATAACCTGAAAGAGATAGCCAACTACGACTGGATTATTGAAGTAGTGGTGGAGAGACTGGATATAAAACAAATGATCTACGAAAAAGTAGAAAAATTCAGAAAACCAGGAACACTAATTACTTCCAATACTTCCGGTATTCCGATACACATGATGGCGGAAGGACGTAGTGATGATTTTAAAAAGCATTTCTGCGGATCACATTTTTTTAACCCGCCACGTTACCTGCGCTTACTCGAAATTATTCCTACACCACATACCGATCCTGAGATAGTTGATTTCTTACTGGGATATGGCGATTTGTTTTTAGGTAAGACTACCGTTTTATGCAAAGACACGCCCGCCTTCATCGCCAACCGTATCGGTGTTTTCAGCATGATGAGCATTTTTCACATCATGAATAAACTCGGAATGGGAATTGATGAGGTGGATGCATTAACAGGTCCCATTATAGGCCGTCCTAAATCCGCTACATTCAGAACAGGTGATGTTGTTGGGATTGATACCCTTGTTAAAGTAGCCAAAGGTGTGGCGGATAATTGTCCGGACGATGAGGCCAAAGCTATTTTTACCATACCAGCCTGGCTGGAAACAATAGTGGCCAATAACTGGCTGGGCGATAAAACCGGTCAGGGATTTTTCAAGAAAACAAAATCCGCTGCAGGCAAAGAGATACTTACGCTGAACCTGCAAACCATGGAATATGCCGCAAGGGTAAAACCTAAATTTGCCAGTCTGGAAGCAGCTAAACCCATAGATGATCTGAAACAAAGAATTAAATTATTACACAACGCTTCCGATAAGGCCGGTGAGTTTTATAAATTATTTCATTATGCTCTTTTCTCCTATATCTCTCACCGCATTCCCGAAATCAGTGATGAGATCTATCGGGTAGATGATGCTATGATGGCTGGCTTTGGCTGGGAGATCGGCGCTTTCGAAACATGGGATACCCTTGGTGTGGCCAAAACAGTGGAAGCGATGAAAACCGCGGGTTATAATGTGGCAGGATGGGTAGATGAAATGATAGCAGGTGGCGCTACCGGTTTTTATAAAATAGCAGACGGTAAACGTTTATATTATGATGTACCAGCTAAATCATACAAGGTACTCCCCGGTGGAGAAGCTTTCCTGATCCTGAATAATCATGCTGATAAACTGGTATGGAAAAACAGTGCCTGCCGTTTATATGATATTGGTGATGGGGTAGCCGGTTTTGAATGGGGCACAAAAATGAACAGTATTGGGGGCGAAGTATTGGAAGGACTGAATAAAGCCATTACGCTATCGGAAGAAAAATTCAAAGGATTGGTAATCGCTAATGAGAGCGCCAACTTCAGCGCGGGTGCCAATGTGGGCATGATCTTTATGCTGGCCATTGAACAGGAATATGATGAACTTGATATGGCCATCCGCATGTTCCAGAACAGTATGATGCGGATTCGTTATTCCTCTGTTCCGGTGGTTACGGCGCCACACGGACTAACCCTGGGTGGCGGTTGCGAATTAAATTTACATGCCGATAAAATTTGTGCCGCCGCGGAAACCTATATTGGTTTGGTAGAATTGGGTGTGGGACTGATACCCGGCGGTGGAGGCACCAAAGAATTTGCTTTACGTGCCGGCGATGACCTGCATGAGGATGAGCCCGAAACCGTAACCTTAAAAAAACGTTTCTTCGCTATTGCCACAGCCAAAGTGGCCACTTCTGCACAAGAGGCATTTGAGATGGGTATTTTACGAAAAGGACAGGATGAAGTAGTGATGAATATTGGCAGAAGAATTGCAGAGGCAAAAAAATCTGTCATAGAAATATACGACCAGGGCTATGCAACACCACAACCCCGCAAAGATGTGAAAGTAATGGGACGTTTAGGATTAGGCGCTATGCTGGCCGGTATCAATGGCATGTGGCGGGGAGGATATGCAACGGATCATGATGCTTTGGTAGCCAGAAAATTGGCCTACGTAATGTGCGGCGGCGACCTGAGCGAACAAAGCCTCGTTAGCGAACAATATTTACTGGACCTGGAAAGAGAAGCCTTCTTAAGTCTTTGCGGCGAAAAGAAAACGCTCGAGAGAATACAGAGTGTACTGAAGAGTGGAAGGCCGGTCAGGAATTAAATCTTTCCCCTGCTAAAACCTCTGCCCCTTCGTCACCAAATCATCCATATCTGATTATCTTCGGGATAACAACCAACCGGTTATCTATAAACCAAGCTATATGCAACCTGTTCTATCGCTAAATAGTATTTCCAAATCATACGGGCGCATCCATGCATTGAAAAATGTTTCTTTTAACGTGCCGGAAGGCGCCGTGTTTAGCCTGCTTGGCCCTAATGGTAGCGGCAAAACCACCTTACTCAGCATCATACTCGACATATTAAAAGCAGATACGGGCAACTTTGCCTGGTTTGGTCAGCCGGGTACCCCGGAAACAAGAAAACGCATTGGATCCTTATTAGAAACACCCAATTTTTATCATTACCTATCGGCAGTAGACAATCTCAATATCACCAGCGCCATCAGTGGCAGGGGCAACGCGGAGGATATTGACCGGGTACTGGAAATTGTAAACTTATCCGAACGCAAAAAAAGCAAATTCAATACCTATAGTTTAGGCATGAAACAAAGACTGGCCATTGCCGCCGCTTTATTAGGCGATCCGCAGGTATTGGTTTTTGATGAACCTACTAACGGTCTGGATCCGGTGGGTATTGCAGAAATAAGAGAACTGATTAAAGTATTGGCCAGGCGTGGAAAAACCATCATTATGGCCAGCCATTTACTGGATGAAGTAGAGAAAGTCTGTACACATGTGGCTATTCTGAAAAGAGGCGTCTTACTCACTGCCGGTGAAGTAGATATTGTATTGGCCAATGAAGACATTGTGGAAATTTCTTCCAATAACCTGAATCAATTGCTTTCCGTACTGGAAAAATTTCCCGGGCATACCCATATAAAACAGGATGGTAAACTGGTGCAACTATTTTTACCTGCAGGCACAGCCAGGCTCGAAGATATTAACCGGTTCTGTTTTGAAAAAGGCATTACCCTCAACCTATTATTGGTGAAGAAGAAAAGTCTCGAAACCAAATTCTTAGAATTAACCAACGACTGATTCTTAAAATACACGTCATGCTTTCTTTACTAAAAATTGAATGGCTTAAAATAAAAAAATACCCCGCTTTCTGGTGGATGCTGGCTATTGTGGGTTTAACCTATCCCGGTGTGAACGCCATGACCTACTATGGTTACCTGGAAGCCACTACCGGTAAAGAGATCACGAATAATCTTGCCAAAATGTTTTTGGGTAACCCCTTTGCCTTTCCCGAAGCCTGGCACTCAGTGGCCTATTTTTCTTCCTTTTTTATTTTACTGCCTTCCCTGCTCGTTATCATGCTGGTCACGAATGAATATACCTTCCGCACACACCGTCAGAATATTATTGATGGCTGGAGCAGGACGCAGTTCATTACCAGTAAACTATTTGATGTACTGATTGTTTCTGCCATTGTTACAATAGTATATTTTGTGGTAGCAGCAGGTTTCGGGGTATATGCAGACAGTACGCTTAGCTATCTATGGACAAAGCAGTTACAGTATATTCCTTTATTCTTCTTACAAACCTTTGCGCAACTTTCCATTGCTTTCATGCTGGGTTACCTGATTAAAAAAGCATTCATTGCTTTGGGCTTATTTCTTTTCTATTATTTGATTATAGAAAATATTTCCGTAGGCTATGCAAGGTTAAAACTCAATGATATCGGCAGGTTCCTGCCTTTTGAAATTTCCGACAGACTGATTCCCCCACCTGTTTTTTTTAGCCGGTTCGGTAAAGATGCCAAAGCCTCTTACAATCATGCTCTTTCTTTAATACCCGAGCATGTGGTCTATACCATCCTATTAACAGCGGGTATCTGGTTCATCTGTTATGCTGTTCATAAAAAGAGGGACTTATAAATTTTCTCCCTCTGAAACTAACTACCTCAGTGCTTCTGTGCCTCAGTGGTAAAAAAATATCGGCTTACTAATTTAAGGAGAAATTTGCCACAGAAGCACTGAAACACAGAATTACAGAAGTACACAGAGAAGGGTGATTAATTTTTTAATAATTCTGATATAGCCTTCTCAACGTTTGGAAAGGAAAAATCGAAACCCGCTAACTGAATTTTACGGCAACTGACTGTTGCACTTTTGAGCACCTCAATACTCATTTCCCCCAGCATTATTTTTAAAACAAAAGAGGGAACATACACCGGAATATAAAATTTACCACGCATCTGTTTCGCCAAAGCAATGGTCAGGTATTGATTGGATACAGGATGAGGGGCCACTGCATTGTAAGCGCCATACATTTCTTCTTTTTCGATTGCATAGATAAACATGCGGCAAAGATCATCTACATGAATCCAACTGATCACCTGCCTGCCGGATCCGAGAATGCCTGCTATACCGGCTTTCAAAGGTTTTTTAAATTCAACAAAAGCGCCGCCTTCATTACTTAATATGATACCCGTTCGTAGTTTTACCAATCGGATACCCTGCTTCCTTACAGGCTCAATACTTTCTTCCCATAAACGACAGGTTTCACCAAGGTATTCAGTATCGGCAATCGCTTCTTCTGTAAAACCCTGTTGTTTACTCTTCTCCGTATCTGCCCCATACCATCCAATGGCAGAGGAACTGATCACTGATTTTACCTGATTGGTATTCGCTGCCAGGGCTTTCACCAGCAGAGAACTACTCTTAACCCGGCTATCCACTATCTCCTGTTTTCTTTCTTTACTCCATCGCTTATCCGCTATACCGGCACCGGCCAGATGAATAATATAGTCCGCTTTGGCAATGGCGCTCTTATCAATGGTTTGCCGGTCAATATCCCAGTTTGCATAGGAAACGGTTGATAAGGCTTGAGGTGCCCCGGCTGAACGGCGACTAAGAATAATGACGTCGTATCCTTTATCAGTCAGTAACTGTGTAAGTCTTCTTCCAACCATACCTGTTCCTCCGGTAATTAATATTGTAGTCATAATGATTGCTCCTTATACCCTCAAAAACCCCCGACTCATCATCGGGG
>CAYHTC010000152.1:0-6333 GCA_964359445.1 uncultured Sediminibacterium sp.
AATCCTTTTACACTGGTAGGCGCTACCACAAGGAGTGGTTTATTAACGGCTCCCTTACTATCGCGTTTCGGAATTAAGTCGAGACTGGAATATTATAATGCAGCGGTATTACAGAAAATTATTGAAAGAAGCGCCGCTATTCTGCAAACATCCATCAGTACGGAAGCTTCATTCGAAATTGCCGGAAGAAGCCGTGGTACCCCGCGTATTGCCAATAGTTTATTAAGAAGGGTGAGAGATTTTGCGCAGGTTTTAAATGATGGTATTATTGATATCGGCATTACACAACATTCCTTAAAGGCGTTGAATGTAGATGAGCACGGTCTCGATGAAATGGATAACCGAATTCTCAATGCCATCATCCATAAATTCAAAGGGGGCCCCGTAGGCCTTACTACCATTGCCACAGCGGTAGGTGAGGAAGCGGGTACTATTGAAGAAGTATACGAACCATTCTTAATTCAGGAAGGATTTCTACAACGTACACCAAGGGGAAGAGAAGTAACGGCGAAAGCGTATGAGCACACTAAAACCGCGATGCCGGGAGGTTCTAATTTGAACCTGTTCACTTAGGGTTGATTCGTTTTTGTATAGCTTTAAAGGGATGTTTTGATAGACTATGATATTATTGGCAACATAGTCTATCCGAACATCCGTCCTATCACAGTTACGGTGCTACTAATCTGAATCCGTTCCCATGAATATTCACAATCTCAATATTCGTATCATCTTTCAAATACTTGCGCAGTTTGGCAATATACACATCCATGCTGCGGCCATTAAAATAAGTATCACTACCCCATATTTTCTTTAAAGCTCTTTCGCGCGGCAGCAGGTCGTTCTTATGTTCGGCCAGCATTTTCAATAATTCATTTTCTTTGGGTGAAAGGGTTTGAGTGAGCTCATCATGTTTTAATTCGCGCAGTCTGGGATTAAAATGAAACCTGCCCAGGTCGAACTCGATATTGTCACTTACACGGTTATCTTCTTCATTGCGTTTGAGGATGGCTTTGATTTTCAGTAACAAAACCTCAGAGTCGAATGGCTTGGTAATATAATCATCGGCGCCCAGTTTATATCCCTGTATGATATCATCTTTCATGGTCTTGGCGCTCAAAAAGAAAAGGGGTATATCCGGATCCACATCACGTATCTCTTCGGCTAATGTAAATCCGTCCATATTGGGCATCATCACATCCAGCAAACAGATATCAAATTTTTCGCGTTGAAAAGCGGCCAGTCCCAGGCGGCCATCTCTTTCCAGTGTTACTTCATATTCATTCAGTTCTAAATAATTTTTCAGTACTATTCCGAGATTGGTATCATCTTCGCATAATAGTATTTTACTTTTCTTGTCTTCCATGGTGTTCATTATTTAACGTGAAATAAAGATAAAACAATGCCAATTCACATCCCGTTGCCGCAATCTTTTGTTAAAAAGGGAGATAAGGCTGCAATGGCAGTGAAAAGTTAATTCTTTCTAAGAAGGATTTCAACATAAGTGAGGGCTTATTTATTAAAAAGCTTACTGTAATGCAAATCAACCCATTGCCCGTAAGATTCCCTGTTCATCAACCGATAAAATATGTTCGGCCTGTAAGAACGTGAGTACGGTCCATATTTTTTCCCGGCTGATGGAGGGGTGTGCGCTAAAAAATTGTTCAACGGAGAGGCTTTCGCTAATTGATTGCCTGATTTTTGTTTCGATCAGTTTGAATTCTTCCGGTGAAAGGGTTTTGCGTTTTTTGGCCAAACAATTATCACAAACACCGCAATCCTTCAATTCAGTATCGCCAAAATACCAGGAGATATAGCTGCTGCGGCAGGCATCCGGTAATTCAATATACCTGATCATCTGTTCTACCCGTTCAGTGTATTGTTTTTTTCTTTCGAGATAGGCGTCCTGGTTAATCTGCAGGTATTTTGCCGATGCCCGGTTTAATATAAAATGAATTTGCGGGGTATCTTTTTGTGGTAAATATTCCAGCAGGCCAAATGATTGCAATTGCTTTAACTGATCAATAACATTTTCAATGGATATTCCGGTTAACCTGGCCAACTGTTTTTCGTAAACCGATACCCGGTTATCATAAATGCCTTCATAGGTTCGTAATAAACATTTGATCAGGGGTTCCAGTGAAGGATGACTGATCTCAAACTGATTCAGGGTTTCTTTGGAAGCCGTAAAATTTACCTGCGAGGGCAGGAAAATATTTTCTGAAAAAGTGATATGACCTTCCTGCTCCAGTACTTTCAGTGTATTGATCACCAGTAAGCTATCCAGTTTGAAATTCTTTATAAAGGTGAGCAGGTCAAAATCATAATACTGTCCTTCGCCATTTCCAACCGGTATCTGTAAATAATCGGCCAGCGACTGATAAATTCTTTTTATTTCAGGGATAGGCGGGAAACGCCTGTCCGGCATGGTTTTCAGCCCGGTTATATTTTCTTTCTGATACACTAAAACCGCATAGGCTTTTTTCCCGTCTCTCCCGCAACGACCCGCCTCCTGGTAATAACTCTCCATACAGTCGGGCGTATCAAAATGAATAACTGTTCTTACATCCGGCTTATCAATGCCCATTCCAAAGGCATTGGTACATACCATTACCCTTGTCTGGTTAGTGATCCATGCCTGTTGTTTCGCATCCCGATCCTGTTGGGTTAGTCCGGCATGATAAAAACCGGCAGCCATTGATTGCAATAAAAGTAAGCCAGCCAGTTCTTTGGTTTGTTTGCGGCTGCTGCAATATACAATACTGCTGCCGGTTACTTTTTTCAGAATGTCAATCAGTTTATTGATCTTGCTGTCTACACAAAAACTGCTATATGATACATTGGGCCGTTCAAATGATTGCCTGAAAACCTGCCCGTTACTGAACTTTAGTTTCGCGGTAATATCTTTTTGTACTACGGGCGTTGCAGAAGCGGTTAAAGCAATCAGGGGAATACCGGGTAACTCCTCCCGTAAATTGGCTATACGCAGATAGGGCGGCCGGAAATCATAGCCCCATTGCGATACACAGTGTGCTTCATCAACAACTATCAGGCTGATATTGAGCGCGGGAAGGTATTCTTTGAATAAGGCAGTTTCTAATCTTTCCGGCGACAGGTATAAAAATTTATAATCACCATGTGTGGCATGCTGCAAAATTGTTTTCACCTCATAAAAACTTAATCCGCTGTGTAAGGCTATTGCGGGAATATTTTTTTGCAGTAAATGATCCACCTGGTCGCGCATCAGGGCAATGAGCGGACTGATTACCAGGCAGAGTCCTTCTTTTAGTAAAGCGGGCACCTGAAAGCAGATAGATTTGCCCCCGCCGGTGGGTAATAATGCCAATGTATCCCTCCCATCTAATACCGATTGTATGATCTCTTCCTGCATGGGGCGGAATTGATCGTGATGCCAGTGAAGTTGCAGTATGTATAGGGGCGTGGTCATCAAGGTGAAAAGTGAAGGTGAAAAGTGAAAAAATTATCTGATAAGTTCCGTTAGGAGGCCAAATGATTTGTTTAGGACGCTTCCGGGTTTTTGTGATTTAAATGGAGAAACATTTTTCTTTTAAAGATAGTCCGTCAAATTTCACTTTTCACGACTCATGATGCACAATCTCCAATTATACTACTTTCTTGAAATTCAACCTCATCGAATTTATTGCCAGCACCACATCACTTAATCCCATTACCAATGCACCAAAAGCAGGACTCAGAAAACCGAAGGCAGCAACGGGTATGGCCACTATATTATAGGCAAAGGCCCAGAAGAGATTTTCTTTGATGGTGATATAAGTATGTTTCCCCAATCCGAGAGATAAAGGAAGGTGCTTTAATCCGTGATTCATCAATACCACCTGAGCACTCTGCATGGCAATATGCGAGGCATCGCTTAATGATATGCCTACGGTTGCTTTGGCTAAAGCCGGCGCATCATTAATACCATCGCCTACCATAGCGGTTGGGGCGATTCGGTTAAGGGCGGCTATCTTTTCTAATTTTTGTTCAGGACTTTGTTCTGCAATCACTTCATCCATGCCTAATTCTCCGGCAACCTGTTCACATTTCTCTTTACGGTCGCCGCTTAATAAGATCGTTTTGATACCTTTTATTTTTAGCAGCCTGATCACTTCTTTGGCTTCAGGTCTGATCTCATCAACCACATCAATCGATCCCAATAACCGGTTGTTCTTTATGATATAAATGTTGTGTACCCCGTCTTCTGTTAAATGTGCCGCTGCTTTATAGGAAACGGCCATGTATTCATTGCCTTCTTTGTCTGTGGCTTTCATTCCCAACCCTTTTACTTCTTCCACCTTTGTCCAACGGATATCATCTTTTACTTTCCACTCTTTGGCTATGGCTTTGGCAATGGGGTGATTGGAAAACTTTTCTAATGAGTAAGCGATGAGCTTGAAGGGCTCACGATATACCTCTGCCGGCTCCTGAACAACCTGAAACCCGGCTATGCGAAACTGCCCGGTAGTAAGTGTTCCTGTTTTATCAAATACTACCTGTGTAATACTTTTAAATATTTCCAGGCTTTTCGCATTCTTAAAAAGTACCCCGTTTTTAGCGGCTCTTCCCAAACCAACTGCAATGGCAGCGGGTGTGGCAAGGCCCATGGCACAAGGGCATGAGATGACTAATACAGCTATTGCTCTTAATAAACTGTTACTGAAAGGCAGGTGCCCCAAAAAGTAATTCATTAAAAAAGTAATTACTGCTATGCTTATGACAACAGGAACGAAAATCGCACTAATCTTATCTGCCAGTTGCTGAATGGGTGGTTTTTCTGTTTGCGCCTCCTTCACCATTTTTAAAATGCTGGCAAGCACTGTATTTTCACCTACTGCGGTTACCATGGTTTTAAGGGTACCCGAGTGCAATACTGATCCGCCAATCAGCGTATCATTCATTTTTTTGTCTACCGGCGCACTCTCACCGCTGATGATGGCTTCATTCACACTTGCTTCGCCCCATAGTATCTTACAATCCATCGGTACGGGTTCACCACTCTTAATCAACAACAGATCGCCCACTTTTAAATAGGTACTCTCAACGGGAAAGATATGTTCCTGATGCTGGTCGTCATAAGCAATCATATTCGCCATTACTTTCTGACTAACCGCTAATTTTTTTAAGGCAGCCTGGGTGGTCTCAACAGATTTATCTTCCATCCAGTTACCCAAAAATACCAGTGTTATAATGGTAGCCGCGGTTTCATAAAACATATACCGCTGCGCTTCTCCAATCAATGTGCCATACAGGCTGTAACTAAAGGCTGCTATGGCTCCCAGCGCAATGAGCACATTCATATTAGGTATTCCTTTCCACACACTTTTGATGGCGCTTCTGCCAAAGAAGTCCATACCCACGAGAAAAACAGGAATGGTTAGTCCCAATTGAACATAAGGATCCATCAACCAATGAATATGTAAACCCGGTATCAGATGCAACATTAAGGGTGCGGTAAAAACAATGCAGAAAAGAAAACGTTGAAAATGGCTTTTAAACAGCCGTTTGTCTTTTTGCTTATCCGGGGCATCGCCGGTAATTACATGATATCCCAATCTTTCAATGCCCCTGGCAATTTCCAGTTTGGGTATTTCTGCCGGCATCTCAAAACTAACTTCCCTGCCAATAAAGTTCACTTTTACCTCCCGCATACCTTTATCCTGCAGATATTTATCTATCGTTAATGCACAATTGGTGCAACTCATGCCTTCGACTTTCCAGTTCAGTTTTTCCACAACAACACGTTTAATTAAGAATTAATTATTAATTACAAAGATACTCCCCCCTGATTGTCGAAATTGGAATTAAATACAGCGTGGTTTCAAATTCTTACTGGTTGGGACTATTATCTTTGCTGCATGGATGCAATTTTTACATTAGGTGAGATAAGCGGGGTAGCAGCGGCTCTTTGGAAAGAAGGATTGAAGAAAAAGGTCTGGGCTTTTCATGCAGGTATGGGAACGGGAAAAACTACTTTTATTCATGCCCTGTGCGCGGAGCTTGGGGTGCAATCGGTTGTCAGCAGTCCTACTTTTGCCATTATTAATGAATATAGCAGTCCCATTGCCGGAGTCATCTATCATATGGATTGGTACCGGCTGAAGGATGAAGAAGAAGCCATTCAGGCAGGGGTGGAGGAAAATGTAAACAGCGGCAGGCTCTGCCTGGTAGAATGGCCCGAAAATGCCCCCGGACTTTTGCCTGATGAAACATTTCATGTGTATATGGAAGCATTGGATGAGACCAGCAGGAGGGTGTGTACGAATAGATGACAGATGGTGGATGACAGATGTCAGATGATAAATAGGACCGGCAGAA
>CAYHTC010000153.1:0-6324 GCA_964359445.1 uncultured Sediminibacterium sp.
TACCGCTTTTTGGAAAAGTAAAACCATGCCTGTTTGATGAAGCAACAACGGTTGCCTTACGTCCGCCACCGCCACCATCAACATCCAGCGATCAACTGAAAAAAGAAACAGCAGAGATATTAGACTTTGTTACGCATCCAACGCGTGAAAGGATCCGTATTGTACATTTCTGGGCTGATGGTGTGGGTACTTACTCACCGCCCGGGCATTGGGATGCGATAGCGGCGGAAGACTTCATCACTAAAAATTTCAGCGAAGTACGTTGGGCGCGTAATATGGCATTACTGAATATGGCTTTAATGGATGCAGCGATCGTATGCTGGGATACCAAAAATTTTTATTCAAATCCAAGGCCTACACAAATGAACCCGGCCATTAAAACATTAACAGGCATCCCTAATTTCCAGGCATACATTTCCGGGCACTCTACTTTCAGCGGGGCGGCTGCTTCCATCTTAGGCTATATCATACCTGAAAAAGCAACTGCTTACCAGGC
Source organism: uncultured Sediminibacterium sp. (assembly GCA_964359445.1). Classification (GTDB taxonomy): domain Bacteria; phylum Bacteroidota; class Bacteroidia; order Chitinophagales; family Chitinophagaceae; genus Sediminibacterium. The sequence goes on from CAYHTC010000153.1 coordinate 497, forward strand.
TATGGCACTGGAAGCTTCTTTGTCGCGCATGTATGGTGGTATCCACTATCGCAGCGATTGTGAAGTGGGGCTGACTACCGGGCAAAAAGTGGGTAGTTATGCTATAGCGAGGGCTAAAACGGATGGCGCGGATTGATTTTTGAGTAGATAACGTTCAAGGAAATAGCAATTTTATTGAACAGCCCCTTTGGTTTCTACCGGGGGGCTTTATTTAATTTTAATTTTATAATCTTTAATAGTATGATACTGCGCGGCACAATAATTATAAGTATATTCTTTGCCAATATTCTTTCCGTTTTCTCTCAAACGAATGAAAGCAAAGACACTTTACAGTCGAAGGGATTGGATAGTGTAACGGTGAATGCCTATATCTCTTCTTTGCAGAAATCAATCCTGCCCGAAGTGCAGGGTACCTATATTTTTTCGGGAAAAAAAACAGAAACGATTAACCTTTTATATACCAATGCCGATATGGCCAATAAAGTTGGCAGACAGCTATTCGCTAAAATTCCCGGCGTATTTGTTTATGATATGGATGGATCTGGTAACCAGCTAAATATTGCCACACGCGGACTGGACCCGCACAGGGGCTGGGAATTTAATATCAGGAAAGATGGCATCCTTACCAATTCAGATATGTATGGCTATCCGGCCAGTCATTATAATATGCCATTAGAAAGTATTGATCATATTGAATTGGTTCGCGGTACGGGTTCTTTACAATATGGCGCACAGTTTGGTGGTATGCTTAATTATATCAACAAATGCGGAGATACATCCCGGCCCTTCTCTTTCGAAAGCATCACTACAGCAGGTTCCTATTATCTTCTCAGTACTTACCTGGCCATAGGCGGGCGCGTAGGTAAATTATCTTACTATGCCTACGTAAATAAAAAAGCAAGAGATGGTTACCGTAAAAATGAACATACAAATGCAGAAGCGGAAGCCGTTATCCTGAACTATGAAGCAACCGCTAATTTTTCTGTACGGCTGGAATGGGCCCGATCTGCCTATACCTACCGGATTCCAGGACCATTAACCGATCAGTTATTTGCTGCAGACCCAACCCAGGCAACCCGTTCCAGAAATTATTTCAATCCCGATATCCATATTCCATCCCTCACAATCAACTGGCAATTGCGGCCCCAAACCCAATTGCGTTTAAGTACCTCGGCTGTATTGGGAAACAGAAACAGTGTGCTTTTCGACAAACCAACGAATGTGGCCGATACCATTAACCTATCTACCATGCAATACAATAACCGGCAGGTAGATATTGACGTGTTCAATAGTTATACCACAGAACTCAGGTTATTACAGCAGTACCAAACCGGAAAACGGCAACATAGTTTTGTTGCCGGTATTCAGTATATGAATAACGATCTGCATCGCAGGCAAATGGGTAAGGGAACCACGGGAACTGACTATACACTTACACTGGTAGATCCTGCCTGGGGCCGCGACCTGCATTTTAAAACAAAGAACCTCGCCATTTTTGCGGAGAATAAATATGCACTCTTACAAAACCTGACGGTTACTGCAGGGGCACGTTTGGAAATGGGACAAAGTAAGATGACTGGTATTATCAATTATTATCCCGATAACAAAATACCATTAGCCATTGATCATCAGTTTCCACTGCTGGGTGCGGGTTTGTCATGGCAAATGACCGACAGGACACAGTGGTATGCCGGTTGGGCACAGTCGTATCGTCCGATGATTTTTAAGGACCTGATACCTGCCTCTACTTATGAAAAAACAGATCCGGCTATTAAAGCGGCCAGGGGCTATAATGCGGAGATTGGTTACAGGGGTAGCCGGCATTTTCTGAAATGGGATATTACGGGTTTTCTGTTACGCGAATACGATCGTTTTGGAACACTGGCCCAAACAGATGCTGCCGGTGTATTATATACTTTTCGAACCAATATCGGACATTCATTAAGTAAGGGCATAGAAATATTTATACAGGGAGATTGGGTTTTAGGTCAACGAAATAGTTTGTCGGTATTTACCTCAACTGCATTTATGAAAGCGAGATATACGGATGCGGTAGTTAAAAAAGGAAATGTAAATACAACCATCAATGGCAATAAAGTAGAGAGCGCTCCTGATCTGACTACACGCAACGGTATTACCTACCGGTATGCCGGATCGAGTATTTCTGTATTGTACAGCTATACAGCGGAAACATTTGCCGATGCACTCAATACGGTAATACCCACGCCAGGTACCGGCGCCGTAGGGCTGGTACCGGCTTATGGTATTGTGGACCTGAATACCACCTTCCGGCTATCCAGGCAAATAGAGTTGCGGGTAAATATCAGCAATCTCACTAACCGTCAATATTTTACCAAGCGGCCCTTATTTTATCCCGGGCCCGGTATCTGGCCCGCTGATGGGCGGAATGTTAACCTGAGCATTGGTATTAAGTTATAAGTAATAGATTATAGATGAGGGGGTCATGATTTTTATTATTTCTAAAATCTGCTCAAAACAGAAGGGTCTTCGCTGGGAGAACCTTCTTAGAAAAAGCCAATTAAAATAGTATTCTCATTCGTTTGTTTTTGTATATTTATACCCCCCTTTTTATTATTTATGGTACCACAAACATTTTAACGTGGCCTTGCTGTGCATTAGCGCCAAGCCGCTTTTTACGGGTAAGTATCATCATTTCTTCTGATATGTAGAGGAATTGGGATTGCTTATTAAATGGCAGGCAGGTAATGACATCTTATTTATTTCTTTACAGCGGTTTTTTATAACGAAAACCTCCGCTTTTTTGAAATAGTTGAAAAATAAAAAGTAGCGTATATATTGGTATTTTCTGCAAATAAATCAACTTAAAATTACTCCTATGAAACTGAATCATTTTCTGAAAGTAGCGCTAATTATCTTTTTCGCGCTCTTTATTCTCTTTGTTAGTTCATTAATCTTTTTTTATTCAACATCGTATAATTCGTAGCCAACATCCCTTTATGAGAACTCTTCGGAGAAGGAAACAGCGGAATATCGTTTTCACTGAACATCGGGCATATAGCAAATGAATAATTCAAATCCTAATGGATTACGTGGCTGTGGTTTCTTTAAGGTAGTGGATGATAAAATTGTATTTCAAAGAGGATATTGGGACAAATTATCATTCTATCGGTTGCACAATATTCCATTTGAGGTATCGTAAGTTTTTTAAATACTTTTTCAATTTTACCGTTATCAACGGGTTTGCTATAAAGAATACTTAAAAAAATCAAGTGAAAACTTTACATAAACTTTTTTTTGTAATAGTAGCTGTTTTTATTACTGCTTGTAATTCCTCAAAAAAAATTCAATCAGAAACTGCCAATAAATATTCACCCGTTTCAAAAGATATCTACGATCAGATTGTTTCTATGGATAGTATTTTCTTTGAAGCATATAATACCTGCAAGCTGGATGTGATGGCTTCAATTCTGTCTGATGATATTGAATTTTATCATGACCAGGGTGGCTTATCAACCTCCAGAAAGGATATTTTGGAAGCACTTAAAAATAATATTTGCGGAAAAGTTACCCGGGAACTTCAAAAAGGGAGTATCGAAGTGTATCCCATACCCGGCTATGGCGCTGTAGAAATGGGCATACATGGTTTTCACAATAACCAGGAAAAGACCGGCAACCCAACCCGTTTTGCCAAATTTGTTCAGCTCTGGCGCAAAGAAAACGGGCAATGGAAGATGACAAGAGTGATCAGTCTTCATTAATGCATTCATCCGGTTAATCAAATATCTGGTTGGTTAAATGTTTGAATGCCTCCATGGCGCCCAGGTATTCACAGGTTCTGGCGCCGGCTTTATTGCCATTGGTAATAATCTTATTCCAGTCAGTAATTGATAAGGATTGAATGGCAGAAAGTGATTTATCTCTTAATTGATAGAGTACCGCTCCAACAAATGCATCGCCTGCACCGGTGGTATCAACCGGTTTAACAGGAATACCTGGAATGATAGTGGTGTTACCATCATAACCAAACAGGGCGCCTTCTTTGCCTAAGGTAATAGTGAAAATGGCGGAGGTTTTTTTGAGTAAGATAATTGCGGCATCATTCACGTTATTTACGCCGGTGATGAGCATGGCTTCTTCATCGCTGAGTTTAAAAAAATGACAGGCTTTTAAAAATGTCCATGACTGTTTTATAAAACTTTCTGTGTTATTTTTAAATAATAAGTGCCGGTAATTGGGATCGAAGCTGATAAAAATATTTTTCTGTAAGGCTTTCTGCAGCAGGCTTAGATAGGCGGCCTGAAGGGGCCCCGGTAAAAATCCGGTGGCAGAACCAAAATGAATAATAGAGACTTCCTCAAGGTCAATGGCAGCTACTTCTTCAGGGGTAAGTTCACCATCGGCCCCACGGTTAAAAACAAAATCGCGTTCGCCATCTTCCAGTAAGGATACAAAAGCGAAAGTGGTGAAATGCGTATCATCCTGAATCATCCAGCGGGTAGATACCCCAAATTCCTGCATTACGCTGATCAGTTGTTTGCCAAAGGGATCATTGCCCACTTTGGCGGCCAGTTCTACCGTTCCACCCAATGCCGCAATAGCCGCGGCCACATTGGTTGGCGCGCCGCCCGGCTTTTTTAAAAAGTGATTACCCTCCGATAATGAGCTGCCTTTATCCGTACAGATCATATCAATTAAGGCTTCACCGATGCAAAGTATTTTCATAACGTATCCTTCACCTTGATCACTATCTTCTTAATCCATCCATCCCCAATCATTGGCGCATGTACATCATCCGGATAAAAAATAACGAACTGGTTACCGGTTAATCCAAAAAACATATCCGGGGCATCCTCATAAAACATCACATCTTTCTCTACATTATATTTTCCTCTTGGTAACACACAGGCAGCGCGCGGTTTCCATCCAAAACTTTCCTTACCGCTAATACAAACCTGGATATCAATATGTGCATTATGACATTCAAAAAATGCGGTACTCTCTGCAATGGTCGTTCCATTTTTTGCAGCCACAATCCCAACCAGGTCATCACCATCAATATTGAACCTGCCTGTTTCCAAAGTAGCCAGATCAACAGAATGCAAATAGGCAAATGCTTTTGCAAAAAGCGGATTCAATGAAGCATATTTATCAGCGTTTTCTAAACTATCAATAATCATAAAAAAGTCATTTTCAAATTTTCAAATCATCACATTTTCAAATTATCTCTGCACCCTTCCACTCCCGTCTCCCTTCATCAATGTCTTTACTTCCTGCAAAGTTGCATGGTTCATATCTCCCGGAATAGTGTGTTTAAGGGCAGAGGCGGCAACGCCGAACTCAGCGGCTTCCTGCATGGGCAGCCCGGTTACCAGACCATAAATAAAACCACTGGCAAAAGAATCGCCACTGCCTACGCGGTCAACAATACGAACCTCATATTGTTTGGTATGGTAGAATTCATGTCCATCATACACCAGGGCGCTCCATCCATTATCAGATGCGCTGTGGCTTTCGCGTAAGGTGGAAGCGATGTATTTAAAACCGAATTTTTCTTTCATTTGTTCAAATACATTTTTATATCCCTCCAGGTTTAATTCTCCTTTCGTTATATCGGTGCCTTCGGCTTTAAAACCGAGCGTGGTATCAGCGTCTTCTTCGTTACCGATACAAACATCAACATAGCGGCAAAGCCTTGTCATCACTTCTCTTGCTTTTTCTTTGCTCCATAATTTTTTACGGTAGTTCAGGTCGATGCTGGTGGTAATGCCCCTGGCTTTGGCGGCTTGTAAAGCGGCTTCGGTCAGGGCCGCGGCCTTATCGCTCAGGGCAGGTGTTATGCCGGTTGT
>CAYHTC010000154.1:0-6288 GCA_964359445.1 uncultured Sediminibacterium sp.
CTGAGTTCATCCATCAAATGCAACTTATTATGTAAACGACCAGCCGTATCAATAATGGCAACATCAGCCTGCCTGGCTACGGCGCTTGCTACAGTATCATACGCTACTGCACTCGGATCGGAACCCATGGCCTGTTTTACGATCGGCACACCTACACGTTCACTCCAGATGGTTAACTGGTCCACTGCCGCTGCACGAAAAGTATCAGCAGCGCCCAGTATTACCTGCTTACCGGCTTTCTTGTAGTTATGCGCCAGCTTGCCAATGGTAGTGGTCTTACCCACACCATTCACACCTACCACTAAAATGATATACGGTTTTTTGCCTTCCGGAATACCAAAGTCTTTGTAGGATTGCTCTGCCGCATCCACCAGCATGGCTTCAATTTCTTCCTGCAGAATTTTATTGAGTTCTTCTGTGTTTACATATTTATCCTGCTTTACTCTTTTCTCAACCTGTTCAATAATTTTAATAGTTGTTTCAATACCCACATCGGCGCCCACCAACGCTTCTTCCAAATTATCCAGCACTTCTTCATCCACCGCGCTTTTACCGGCAATAGCTTTAGTGATCTTCGCAAAAAAACCTTCCCTGGTTTTTTGCAAACCCTGGTCCAGGCTTTCTTTTTCCTGCTTACCGAATAATTTTCCAAGAAAACTCATTTTGTCAATTTGTCAATTTGAAAATTTTAAAATGCCAATCGCCTATTTGAAAACATTTTCAAATTCCTTTTTCGCTTAAATACAAAAAGCCTTCCATTAAAACAGGAAAGCTTTTTGAATATCTTATACGATTGAACCAATTATTTCTCTGACAAGAAATCTTTGATCTTATCCTTGTGCACGATCGCTTCTTTAAAAGTGTATGCGCCGGACTTTGGGCTGCGAACAGCCTTAATCACTTTTGTCCAGTTTTTTGCCTCTGCTGCTGCTTTCTGGTCTTTGGTCTTGATCGCGGTTTTAGCTGCTTTTGCCATGATTATTTGATTTCTTTATGAACAGTTACTTTTTTCAAAATAGGATTATACTTCTTTAACTCCACACGCTCAGGTGTGTTTTTCTTGTTTTTGGTAGTGATATAACGGCTTGTACCGGGCCGACCTGTAGTCTTATGCTCTGTACATTCCAAAATCACCTGCACCCTGTTACCTTTCCTTGCCATTGTATTGCGTAGTTTTCTTTATAAAAAAAGTTAGATTTTCACACCTTCTGCTCTCAATCCTTTAATCACAGTTGATAAACCATTCTTGTTGATGGTTCTCAATGCATCCGTTGATACCTTAAGGGTTACCCAACGATCTTCTTCCGCGAAAAAGAAACGCTTTTTCTGCAAATTGGGTAAAAAGCGACGTTTGGTCTTAATATTTGAGTGAGAAACACTGTTTCCAACCATTGGTTTCTTGCCTGTAACCTGACATACTCTTGCCATGACTCTTGATTTTTCTCCGATTTTTTTCGGGAGGCAAAGGTAGGGAAATGCGCTAAAATACCAATACGAAATCCCCTTTTTTTAAATAATTTCTTAACATTCCGGTAGAATCAGGGGTTGGAAAATCCCGAAATTGAAGATTATCCACATTTTGACGGGCTTTCCGGATGCCGGATACCTCCTGCAACCTCACCACATTCATGAAATACTTAGCTATACAATTCTTCTCTCAATTCCTTTACCCTGCTGTCTTCCATGTATTCATCAAAAGTCATTAAACGGTCGATGATGCCTTTGGGTGTTAATTCGATAATGCGGTTGGCAACCGTTTGCATAAAGGTATGGTCATGCGAAGTAATCATTACCACACCCGGGAAGGTTTGACAGCCTTCATTAAAGCTCTGGATACTCTCCAGGTCAAGGTGATTGGTGGGTTGATCCAGTATCACCACATTGGGATTCTGTAACATCATACGACTCAGCATACAACGTACTTTTTCACCTCCGCTTAAAACATTTGTTTTCTTCTGAATATCATCACCGCTAAATAACATCTTACCTAAAAATCCGCGGATAAAGGGCTCATCCGCATCGGTTACATGTGGTGGTATATACTGCCGCAGCCAATCCATCAGGGTTAATCCTTCTGTAAAAAATTCCTGGTTTTCCTGTGGCAGATACGCTTTGGTAATAGTGGTACCCCACTCAAACTTACCGGTATCGGCCTTCATATTACCTGTGATGATCTCAAAGAAATCAGTTACTGCTAACGGATCGCGGCTAAGGAATGCGATCTTCTCCCCTTTATTGATACTGAAGTTCACTTTATCAAAAAGCTTGCGACCATTTACACTTTTGCTCAGGTGCTCTACATTCAGAATCTGGTTACCTACTTCGCGCTGGGGCTGGAAAATGATACCGGGATATTTCCGGTTGGATGGTTCTATCTCTTCAATAGTCAGTTTTTCCAATGCTTTCTTACGGGAAGTAGCCTGTTTACTTTTAGATGCATTCGCGGAGAAACGGGCAATGAAATCCAGCAGATCCTTGCGCTTTTCTTCGTTCTTCTTATTCTTATCATTGATCTGCCTGCTGATCAATTGAGATGATTCGTACCAGAATGTATAATTACCCGTAAAGGTTTTAATTTTTGAACGGTCCACATCCGCCACATGGGTACAGATGGTATCTAAAAAGTGACGGTCGTGACTAACCACCAAAACAATATTTTCATAATCTGCCAGGAAGTTCTCCAGCCAGCCGATGGTTTCAATATCGAGTCCGTTAGTAGGCTCATCCAGTAATAAAATATCAGGATTACCAAACAGCGCCTGTGCCAGTAATACCCTCACTTTAAAAGTACCGGGAATATCCTTCATCAGGTTCTGGTGCATTTCTTCTTTCACGCCCAGGCTGCTTAGCAGGCTACCGGCATTACTTTCAGCTTCATATCCACCCATTTCACCAAACTCGCCTTCCAGTTCTCCTGCTTTCATCCCATCTTCTTCTGTAAAATCAGCTTTGGCATAGATGGCATCCCGTTCATGCATCACATTCCACAGGCGTTTATGACCCATGAGTACGGTATTTAAGACAGTACTTTCATCGAACTCAAACTGGTTCTGTTTCAGCACGGCCATACGTTCGCCGGGTGTAATTTCCACAGTTCCTTTATTGGGTTCAATTTCTCCGCTCAGTATCTTCAAAAAAGTAGATTTACCGGCACCATTGGCCCCAATAACCCCATAACAATTGCCTTTAATGAAATTGATATTCACTTCATCAAACAATACCCTTTTACCGTATGCCAGGGTGATATTTCTTGCACTGATCATTTACTTACGCTGTTTTTCGGCGGCAAAAGTAAGGCTTAGTGGCGGATTTTAGGGATGATATAGTAATTAAAAAGTAAAAAATCAAAAGTAAAAAGCTAATTATTAATTACCATTCCGCCCTCGCACTCGGCCCTACTTCAAGGGAACTGAATTCACCAGCGAGGTATTTATAATAAGCTGTAATGGCAATCATGGCTGCATTATCGGTGCAATATTCAAATTTGGGAATGAATGTTTTCCAGCCATATCTCTCTCCCATTTCCTGTATGCCTTTGCGTAAGCCGCTATTGGCGCTAACACCTCCTGCTATACATATATTTTTTATGCCCGTTTGTTGTACCGCTTTTGTAAGTTTTTTGAGTAAAATATTAACAATGGTGTATTGAACAGAGGCACACAGATCATGCAGGTTCTGCTCAATAAAACCAGGCTCCTGTTTTTGCAGGAAGTATAAAACAGATGTCTTTAACCCACTAAAAGAAAAATTGAGTTCAGGTATCTGCGGTTCCGCGAATTTGAATTTTAGTGGATCACCTTCTTTTGCATATTTATCTACCAATGGTCCACCGGGATACGGTAGTCCCAGCAGTTTCGCGCTTTTATCAAAAGCCTCTCCTGCCGCGTCATCAATGGTTTCACCAATTACTTCAAGATCAAGTGGAGACCGGGCCAACACAATTTGTGTATGCCCACCGCTTACCGTTAAACATAAAAAAGGAAAACCCGGTTTCTCCTCACCGATCAGGTTAGCCAATGCATGCGCCTGCATGTGATGAACCGCGATAAGCGGTTTGTTCAAAGAAAGCGCCAGTGATTTGGCAAACTGGGCGCCCACTAATAAACTTCCGATTAGACCGGGAGACTGGGTGAACGCGATGGCGTTGAGAGTCTGGAGTCTGGAGTTAGGAGTTAGGAGTTGGGGGAAGGCAGTTTTTAATGCCGCATCAACTACCGGTACTATGTTTTGCATATGGGCGCGGCTGGCCAGTTCGGGTACTACGCCGCCGTATTGTTCATGTACGGTTTGATTGGCGATATAGTTGGATAGTATTTTCCCATCCACACAAACAGATGCGGAAGTTTCATCGCAGGAAGATTCTATGGCGAGGATGCAGGTTGGCATTTTGGTTGTTATTTATTTCGTTCTTATAGCCACCACCGGATCCATCCTGGCTGCTATTGATGCCGGAATAATACCTGAAATAATTCCGAGAATTATACAGATACTTAATGCGAGTATAATAATATTTGGCGCGATGAATATCGGGAAAGGCAGAATCGTGCTTAAGACCAGCGACAATAATTCTACCAGTCCCAGCCCAATCAATCCACCGATAATGCATAAAAAGGCGCTCTCAATCAGGAACTCGGTAAGAATCGTTCTTCGCTTGGCGCCCAATGCTTTTTTCAATCCAATCTGACTGGTTCTTTCCCTTACCGTTACAAACATGATATTGGCTACACCAAACGCCCCTACAATCAGGCTCAGCCCCGCAATGGCCCATCCACCGGCGCTTACCTGTCCAAAGAATCCTTTTACCTGCTCACTAAACAGGGCCACGTCATTACAGGAAAAATTATCTTCCGCCGTAGGGCTCAATCTTCTTGATTGACGCATAACACCCGTAAGTTCATCTGCTAAAGCGGCAGAAGGAATGGTTGGTTTACCCTGAACCATGATAAATGGATTGCTTTTATCCGGGTTAAATACACTGGCATAATACCGATAAGAAACAATCAGCGACTGATCATAATCAAAACCACCTACAAAACTTTGCCCCTGCTTTTTAATCACCCCTACCACAATTATCCTTTTTCCACTATACGATACCTCTTTCCCAACCGCTTTTTCAGCATTACCAAACAATTCATCGGCCACTTTATAACCGATGATACCTGTGGTAGCGCCCCTGGTAAACTCAGATTCATTCAGGTAGCGGCCATAACCAATATCAATGGTTTGAATGATATTGAATTCTTCCGACACACCATACATATTTACATTATTTAAAATGTTATCATGGTATGAAAGGTTTACATTATTAGAAACAAAAATGGCTGCATTGGCCGCCAGTTGGCTTTTGGTTTTAATGAATTTCATTTCTTCAACACGCATGGGCGGCCGCTTCATATATTTCCACCAGGGATTATCGGGGCCGCCGCCATAATTCCATTTATCTACATAAATGGTATTGTTACCAAAAGATTTAATATCATTCTGCACTTTTCTTTCCAGGCTGTCAACCGTTGCCAAAACCCCAATGATACAGAAGATACCAATGGTAATACCAAACAAAGAAAGGAAGGTGCGGAGCTTATTCACCCGCAGTTCCTGCATCGCCATCCGGAAGCTGTTCCATAAAATGCCCAATAATTTAAACATGAATCAAATGTACCATAGTATTGGTTTTGGGGAAAGAAATTTTATGTAAGCGGCAGGAACCGGTACACTGCACACTGCGGTTAAGAAAAAGTTCTTAACTCTCTACACTTGGCGTTGATTCCTGTACTACTTTTGCAGCGATTTCTTCAACTATAAACCTGCAATATGACCTGGAAACAAGTCTTCACTTCATCGGTAGGCAAGAAACTGGTTATGGGCCTTACCGGTATTTTCCTGATTCTTTTTCTGATTGTTCATGCCGGACTAAACGCCAGCATCTGGGCTGCAGACGGTGGTGTAATGTTTAATAAAGGCGCTCACTTCATGGGAGCCAACTGGGTTCCACGCATCCTTGAAACCGGCCTTTTCGCCGGGATACTCCTGCATATCATACAAGGTTTATTGCTGACCGTTGAAAACAGAAAGAAAAGGAGTATCGGCTACGCGGTCAGCTACAACGATGGCAGTAAATGGTACAGCAGAAGCATGGGCTTACTTGGCACACTCATATTATTATTCCTGGTTTTACACCTCTATCATTTCTGGTTACCCAACCGTTCGCACCAGGGATTTTTACTGGGAGAAGAAATCAACCTTTACGAAAAAATGCAGGCGGTATTCAGTGTTTTATGGGTAGTGATC
>CAYHTC010000155.1:0-6278 GCA_964359445.1 uncultured Sediminibacterium sp.
CAGTCTAACCTGGTTTGTACTGGGCGCGTTGAGGTAGTCGTTGATAAAAATATCACCCGGAATGCCATGTATATGTTCTTCAATCAGCGTAGTTTTATCTGTAAAATAACTTATCCGGTTGGGTGACAACAGGTGTTCCAGTTCAAGGCCATAAATCCTGCTGGCATCAGCCTGTTTAATGTAAAAATGATCGTAGTTTTCATTGAACTTGTTTACAATCCGGATGCGAAAAGGCTGGCTGTTTCCAAAATAGCAGAAATCGATCCCGGCCACATCCAGGTGATCAATAAAACTCATATCGCCCTCTGTTTTAAGAATGGCGTAGTTGCGTACCAGGTTCTCCTTCAGGAACGCCCATTCTTTCAGATCATAGGATACTTTTTCCCATGCTGTATCCTTGCCAAATTTATCTTTCAGGGGAACGGTGTAGGTAAAATGTAGCAGGTCCTGGTAACTGGCCGGCAGTTTTACTTCTCTTCCATATTTGACCAGGTATTCGCGCAAATCCGGATTTACCGGAAAGATGGGTTTCTTTCTGGAGGGTTTATCGGTATGTTCCCCGGGAATACTATTTTCAAAAAGGTTATTCAAGAATGAGTGGTTCGTTGTCTTCCAATAAATTCAGGTTTACATCATTTCCCGCAATGCCTTCAATAGAGCCCCTGATATACGCGGCATTCAGCAGCACCTTCTCCAATTGTTTTTCCCGTGACTTCCACAGTTTTTCCATGGCATCCCTTTCACGCTGGATACTCAGTTTCATACTCATGAAACCTTCCCGTATGGCTTTCCATTGTTCATTGAATTCGGCGCCGGTAAGGTAGTCATACAGCATCACCATTTTATCGCCTTTGTTTTCCTGGCTTTTTTTGGCTTCATATACTTTTAATAAGGCATCACGAAGCAGCAGGGCAACGCTCTTTACTTCAGTGAATGAGCAGATATACACACCGTTTTTTTCGCCAAACCTTTCCATGTCTTTTGGAAACGCCTGTGTAACAATCACGGCTACATCCGCACCCAGTGTGCGCATATCGGCCTTCAGTTTTTCTATCCAGTCGTTAGAAAAATCTTTGGTGCGTTTGCTTTCATAAATAATTTTGCCGGTTTCAACTCCAAACCGGTTATGTACGGTTTGAATACAATCGGCCCCGCGTACACCTTTGCCAACGGGTTCAATTTTATCGAATGTGAATGTGGACTGCAACACTTCTTCCAGCATCAGTTCCTGCACTTCTCCCTGTAACTGCATACTTCCCTGTTCGGATTTCCGGCGCATTTCTTCGGCCAGTTTTTTCTGGTCATCAAGCTGTTTTTCCAGCTCTTTCATTCGTAGCTGGTATTCCTGTTCTTTCAGACTCAATCGCTCTGTTTCTTCTTTTTGTAATTGTTCTTTCAACTTTTCACGCTCATCCATTAACCGGCGCTGAAGCGTAAGCTGCAGTTCTTCTTCTTTTATTTTAAGGCTTTGTTCTTTCTGCAGAAATTCGAGTTCTTTTTTGCGGGCTTCTTTTAATTTTTCTTCGGTATCGGCTGCGTTTTGCCGCAACATTTTCAGTTGGTTTTCAAAATCTGTTGCCACAGATTTAGTAATCGATTCCTGTAAGGCTGCCTGTAATTTCTTTTTTTCGGCTTCAATCTGCAGGATAGTCTCTTCTTCCTTTTTTTTCTGCCAATCCAGCATTTTGCCCCTTAATTCCTTTTCAATTTCATCACGGATCGAATCGCCCGGTTCAAACTGGTGATTGCAATTGGGACATGTAATAATAAAGCCCGTCATGGCGTAATTTTTTTACAAAGTAATCCTATCGCCTGAAAAGAAAAAACCGGATTGCAAAAGGGGGGTGTGGGGGGAGGGGGGAGGCCACAACCGGGTTATATTGGCCGAAACCACCATTGGGTATAAAAAACTTGTCAGGAATTATGCGAATTCATAAGAAAGCTTTTATATCTTTTAAAGTCAGTTTATTTATTTTTTAAAGCAACCTTTTTAAGTAAACACTTGTATAGTCTTAAAATAGCCATTTTTGGAAGACCAGGAACATAAAATAAGGTCACTACTCTTAGCATGTCTTCGCTGGCATCGTTTAAGCCAGAAATTGCTATACCAGGAATTCTATAGTTATAGTATGAGCATTTGCCTGAGGTATGCAGATGGCCGTGATGAAGCCGCAGAAATTTTAAACGAAGGGTTTTTGAAAATATTTACCGGTCTGGACAAATTTGACTTAAACAAACCGTTCAAACCCTGGTTAAGAAAAGTAATCGTAAATACTGCTGTTAACCATTACCATCAGAAAAAACGACAAATACAGGCTGAAGAAATTGATACGGCTCATAATGAACCTGGTACAGAAAATATTTTATCAGGTATTTCTTACCAGGAGGTAATTGAACTGTTGCAAAAGGTATCACCCGCCTATCGTACTGTGTTTAATCTGCATGTAATTGAAGGCTATACACATGAGGAAATTGCGATGATGCTGAACATTTCGGCGGGGGCATCCAAATCGAATTTATTTAGAGCCAAAGAACAACTAAGGAAAATATTGACACACTTTTTTTTAACATAGACTTATGCCACAGCAAGACAAAGACAACATGGAAAGTTTTTTCCAAAAAGCCTCGAAAAATCCCATCACGGAGTTTAATGAAGGCGACTGGAAAAAATTAGAAGCCATGCTGGATAAGGAAAGAAGAAAATTTGTACCCCTGTTCCGGGGCAGATGGAAATTTGTGATTGCGTTTATCGGCTCAATTTTATTGTTAAGCGGCGCTTACTATTTCATTATTTCAAACCAACAGAACTTTAATACAATTGCTTTACATAAAAAGGGAACAGGAAAAGATACCTATCCTGCCGGCGCCGGTGTGTTAACCGGCAGTAAAAAGCTTTCAACTGTTCAGGCAGAATCATCCTCTGAAAAGAAAGAAAGCCTCAGTCTGGCAGGAAAGGAAAATACCATTGCCGGTAAAAGAGAAAAAAAAGATGAACCGGTATTAATAAGAAAAACGCCTGCTTATCATACAATCATTCAGGAAACAGCAGAGAATACAGCCGATAAAAAAATACCGGCAGACGCTGTAAAAGAATCCGGAGATAAAAACAGGCTTCTCAATATTCGGGATGAGGTTGTATTGAATAAGCTTACAAATACATCAGAAAGCATAAAAGACAGTATAGCCAATCAGGAAATAGCCGGCATAACACGGGTTGATCCTGCTTTTAAAAAGAAAGCAAATCAGGCCCCTTCACGGTGGAGTTTAGTATTTTCGTATGCTGTGGAATATACCGGTAATAGACTAAATTTAGCTACTTCCCCGGGAACGGTTTTCGGGTTAGCGGCCCACTACCATCTCAATAATAAAGTAAGCCTTTCAACAGGAATCAGTAAGCGTAACATGAAGTATTGGTATAGTGGTAATGATGTTTCCATACCTAAAAATTACTGGCGGAATAACACGAATGGGATAGTTCCTGATAAAATTAAGGGCTACTGCAGTATCCTGGAAGTGCCACTTATGCTGCAATATAAATTAGCGGATCGCGGGAAGAAGGGCAAGCTGTTTGTTTCTGCGGGTGTTTCGAGTTATTTCATACTCGATGAAGCATATCAATATATTTTCGCGAATCCCAATCCGGGAAGTAAAGAGGGGTGGAATACAAGTAAAGACTCCCGTTTTCTTTTTAGCAGTATAAACGTATCTGTTGGCTATGAACAAACTATTTTGCCTGGTATGGCAATGGGTATTGAACCTTATATAAAAATACCCACAATGGGTATTGGATGGCCGGATATTAAGTTGTTTAGTATGGGCGCTTCCGCTACATTACGATATAATATTCCAAAGAAACACAATCCCCCCGTATCATTTAATATTACCGGGTCGCATTAATGTAAGTATCATTTTTTTCATAAACCTGCAAAATCAACAAAATATGTGTAATAAAATTTCAGGAATTTCTATACTGCTTATTTCTTTTACGGTTTTAGTTTTTGGTTGCGGTAAAAAAGAGGTTGCTCCTCCTGCTGCAACACCAAATCCATGTTCTGCAATCAATGCTAAATTCTCAACTGATGTAAGCGTTATTATTCAATCAAACTGCGCCACTAACAGCTCCTGTCATGCCGCAGGAAGTGTAAATGGCCCCGGCCCTTTGCTGACTTACGCGCAGATTAGCGCCAATGCAAGCGCCATCAAAACCCAGGTAGAAAGCAAACTGATGCCTAAAGGCGCTACGCTGAGCCAGGCGGATATTGATAAAATAAAGTGCTGGGTTAACTCCGGGGCTTTGAACAATTAATAGCATATACCGCGATAGTATGAAAAAGAAAAAATTGCTCATCATCTTATTGCTGATTTTACTGGCAGGTGTATCCATATATGCTTATATGGAGTATAACAGAAAAGTAAAAAGCCTTGTAAATACAGCGCCGGATTTTGAGATACGGGACACGCTCCTTATTGCTGAATTTATAAGTACCGAAGAACAGTCAAACAAAAAATATTCTGGTAAGGCGATTTTAGTTACAGGCAATGTAACATCACTGGATACATCTTCCGGACAGATAACCGTAAGCCTGGGTGGTAACGGCAATCCGTCCTCTGTAAAATGCCGGTTAGACAGTACACAACCAGCTATAATAACAGGTATCGGTTCAGTAATTTCACTGAAGGGATTGTTTATCGGGTTCAATAAAGATACACTCATAGGCTCTGATGTGTTGCTTAATAAATGTGTAGTAGTACACGATAAATAAAACCGGCATGAATTCTGATAAATATAGTATAAGGCAACTGTTGTGCTTATTTTTTCTGATGATGGCAACGGTTACTTTACATGCACAGAAATTTTATACCAAGTCGGGAAGGATTGATTTCTTTTCAAGGGCGCCCCTGGAAAATATTCAGGCTGTAAATAAAACGGTGGTTGCCATACTTGACAGCAAAACCGGTAAGGTTGAATTCAATGTTTTTATCAGGGGCTTTGAATTTGAAAAGGCCCTGATGCAGGAGCATTTTAATGAAAACTATATGGAGACTTCAAAGTATCCTAAGGCAACTTTCAGCGGTGAAATTCAAAATACCAATACTGTTGATTGTTCCCGTGATGGAGAGTATAATGTGATTGTAAAAGGCATGCTTGCCATGCACGGAATATCAAAAGCTATGGAAGTTTCCGGTGTTATCAGTGTTATTGATAGTTTTCCAACACTCAAGGCTGCGTTTACTATTTCCCTGGCAGATTATAAAATAAGCATCCCTGCAATTGTGAGAGACAAAATTTCTCCCAATGTTACAATCACCGTCAACAGTCTTTTAAATAACACACTGAAATAACATTTAATTATGAGAAAGACATTAACAAGCGGAAAATTCTATACTTTATCCCGGAAAATAATGGCAAAGTTTGTTATGATATTTCCCGTTTTTATTTTTTATATTAATTCAGCATTATCCCAAACGGATACTTCTTTGCTGAGTTTAATAGATGACAAAACGCCTGCTAAAGAATGGATAACCGGCGCTTTTAAATCTTCAAGAATTATCAATAACCAATCTACTGAATTGATAGGCAGGGGCGTGTTAGACTTTCGTATCCTGCATCGCTTTGGGTTCATCAATTCAGGGAGTAATAATTTTTTTGGACTTGATCAGGCAAGAATGCGTTTAGGGTTTGATTATGGGATTACTGAAAACCTTACGCTTGGTATTGGCAGGAGCACCTATCAAAAGGAAATTGATGGATTAATCAAATTGAGGATCATTCAACAACAAAAGGGAGCAAAGGCGGTACCGGTATCTCTGGTGTGGGTAAGCGGAATGGTTGTTAATACTACAAAGGTCAGCGGCTTGGAACCTGCAAAATCGCTTTCAGACAGAACGGCATATTATCACGAGTTGCTTATTGGGAGAAAATGTAATGACAAATTTTCTTTACAGCTAACCCCGGCATGGGTTCACAGGAAGGTGATTACTTCTACTACTGTTTCTGCGGATAATAAAACCGATGTGTATGCAATAGGTTTGGGAGCCCGGTATAAATTATCTAAAAGGGTTGCTTTAGTGATCGATTATAATTATGTAGTTACCGGGATTAATAAAAATGAGTTTGTAAACCCATTAGCGGTTGGGATAGATATTGAAACCGGCGGCCATGTGTTTCAACTGCATTTTTCAAACACTATTGGTATGAATGAAAAAGCCTTTTTAACACAAACCATCAATAAATTGGAGAGAGGAGATATTAATTTTGGTTTCAATATTTCGAGGGT
>CAYHTC010000156.1:0-6272 GCA_964359445.1 uncultured Sediminibacterium sp.
AGTTACTTTAATTGTAATCTGACACTAAAATAATTGCTTAATCCAAAAGTAATCAGCAGGATACTGATACTGCTGCAAGGCATTAAAATGGCCGCTATCATGGGCGACATAACCCCCTGTACGGCAAAAAATATGCCTGCGAGATTATACAAAACCGATATCACGAAAGCGGCAAGTACCACCCTCTTATTGGCTTTACATAGCTGTATATAGCGGTAGAGACCGGGAAGTTCCTGCGCCAGCAAAATGGCATCGCTCGCGGGCGTAAAATGGTTGTTATTCTCTGATATGGCAATGCCTACATTAGCCTGCTGCAAGGCACCGGCATCATTCAGGCCATCACCTACCATGATTACTTTTTTCCCACTATCCTGTAAGCGTTTGATCGCATTCAATTTATCGGAAGGATCCTGGTTAAAAAGCAGGGTGGTTTCATGGCCAAGCATGTTTTCCAGAAATTCCTTTTCGCCGGCATTATCACCACTCAGCACAGCCAGGTGATATTTGGCTCCAAGGAATTTGAGTAAGGCGGGTATATGCTCACGATACTGGTTTCTGAAACTGAACTTACCTATCACCCGCTCTCCGAAAGCAATATGAACAACGGAACCATCAGGCGTTTTCGATTTTTCGCATGTAACAAAAGACTTTGAGCCCAGCAAAACCAGATCGCCATCAATCATTCCTTCAATACCATAGCCCGGCAGTTCCTTAAAACCCGATACTTTTTGATTATGGAATATGCCGCACCATTCAACAATGGCTTTGCTTAACGGGTGGGTAGACTGTGAAGCCAATACACCAAGCTGTTGTTTTTGTTTATCTGATAAATCGTCGCCTTCATACTGTATATTGTTATACCTGCCGGTAGTTAAAGTACCCGTTTTGTCGAACACGATACAATCCGCGGTAGCAATATCTTCTATCACCTGGGCATTCCTCAGATAAAAATGATTTCTTCCCAAACGGCGCAGAATATTGCCATTGGTAAATGTATTACTCAGCAATAAGGCACAGGGGCAGGCTACAATTAATACCGCGGTAACCACGTTCCAGATGCGGGAAGGATCGTATACGGACCAATAGACGGCCCCTGAAAAGGCAATTGAAAAAACAATCCAGGTAAAATAACGGCCGAGGAGGTGAACAAATGAATGTTCCCAGTCTTTATTAATCCCTACCCCGTCTTTATTCCAGAGTTTGGTTAAATAACTCTGGGCCACTTCTTTAATTACCAGTATCTCTATATTACTGCCAATCTGCTTACCCCCTGCGTATACAATCTCACCCATTTCTTTTTCTACGGGTACACTTTCCCCTGTTACAAAACTGTAATCTATCAGGGCTTTACCACGTGTAAGAATGCCATCAGAGGGTATCAGTTCCTCATTATGGATCAGCAGGGTATCGTTCAATTGTATATCAGGTAAGGCTACAGACTGCTGTTTTTGTTCAACCACTTTGGTAACAGCGATAGGAAAATAAGAAGTATAATCACGCTCAAAACTGAGTTGACGAAAAGTGGTATCCTGCAGCACCCTTCCGGCGAGCATAAAAAATACGATACCACTCATCGAATCAAAATAACCGCCACCTGTTCCGCTTAACACCTCATATACACTTCTGGCAAAAGTTACCCAAATGGCCAGCACAATGGGTGCATCAATATTCAGAAAACGATGTTTAAGACTTTTCCATGCACTCGAATAAAATTCTGTGGCGCTATAAAAAAATACCGGCAAACTCAACAGGAGGTTTGCATAACGGAATAAAATGAGCAGATCCTTTTCTTTGGCATCAATACCAAAGTACTCAGGAAAACTCATGAGCATGATATTGGCAAAACAAAATCCGGCTACCCCCAGCTTATAAATTTTATCTGAATTTATTCCGGGTACCTGTTTACCCATATCATTAAAACTGAGATAAGGCTCATACCCGATACCGGTAAGCAGTTCAGCAACCCTTCGCAGAGAAATGTTCCGGTGATTAAATATGATATCAACTTCTTTTCTTTCAAAATCAACCTTACTGCTTATAACAGCGTCTTCTATCCGGTGCAGGTTTTCAAGTAACCAGAGGCAACTGCTGCAATGTATCTGCGGCAGATAAAAATTTACATGTGTTCTCGTCTCATCCTTGAATTGAATTAAGGATGCGGCAATTTTATTATCATCCAGGAAACTGAACTTATCCTCCCTTACCTGTATTCTTTGGCTGGTACCCGGATTATTACTGATACTATAATAATCGCACATTCCATTCTGATCCAGAATCTCATATACCATTTTACAGCCACTGCAACAAAAAGCCTTATCGTGAGCCAGTATGGTATCACTATTACAGTCTTCCCCGCAATGATAACATTGCAAAGCAGTGGGCGATGGTGTGAGTTTTGACATGACCGCTCTTTTAAAGTTCCTTATCAGGGGTATGGGTAGAGGCTGAATTATGTGTAATGGCAGGGTAAAGTAAGCTTTGTTCAATATAAATCCAACGATGAATCTTGTTTTCTAACTGAAAAAATTCGTGAACACAGTCTTTCCACCCCTGGGTCGAATCAGGATTCACTACATAATTATATAGCAGATGACGCAATTTGATAAGCAGGTTAACGATCACCTGCTGTGTATGTTGAATGGTTTCGGAGGCTCTCTCTTCAATGAAGAATCCGTGATGCTTTTTTTTGATGCCCGGATAGATAAGCCCGGATTCTTTAAGAAAAATATGCCGTACCTCATCCTGAAGTTTTGTATATAGCAACTGTAGCAATTCGAAATCAGATTCGGGTATTTCGATATCTGTAAGTTGTGAAAAATACTGTTCAATTTTGCCTAAAGAAGCATTGATCTCCGGCTGACATCTTTTTTCGATAAGTTCACATAAACCCAGCGGAGTAATATTTTCCTGAAGTTCTATATCCCACTCATTCAGCAACATGCCTGATTAATTTTACTGCAAGATATATTTACAGAATGGGGGTATATATGATGATACTCAAGTCAGGACATGATTTTTATCATCTTTTTAAAAAGGGGACTTATAAACCAGGGGCTTAATCCTGCAAATTGGCAGTACGAACGAGTTCTTTGTGCTTGAGAATTTTAATTTTTTTACCATCCAGTTCAACCATACCGTCTTTTTTGAAATCAGACAGCAATCTTATGGCAGATTCGGTGGCCGTGCCTACCAGGTTAGCTATTTCTTCGCGTGATAAGCGAACATTGAGGGTAATACCATCTTCTTCAAAACCATAGGTTTCTTTGATAAAGAGAAGTGTTTCCGCTAACCGTTCCCTAATGGGTTTTTGGGCCAGGTGGGTAATTTTCAGCTCAGCTTTATGCAATTCATCGCTCAGGAGTTTCATCATTTCAAAAGCAAGGCCCGCATCCCGTTTTAGTACACTGATAAACAATTCTTTAGGGATAAAACAGATCTGGGTATCCTCCAGGGCAACGGCACTGGCGCTATATCTTTCACCACTCAGTAATGCCCGGTAACCCAGTACATCACCTTGCTTTAAAAGCCTGGTAATCTGCTCTTTCCCATCATCGCCCTGGTGAGAAAGTTTTACTTTGCCATCGTTTATACAAAAAACGCCAAAGGGGTTTGATCCCTCATTAAAAAGGGTTTGGCCTTTTTTATAAATATTGCAAACTTTTTGTTCATTAATCAAATTAACATATTCTTCCTTCGCTTTACAAAAAACGGAATTGAATCGGTTGGCGCAGGATTGACAGGTCTGATGATCGGTTGAATGCGTATAAGCCATAAGCTGTGTAAAGCGTAAAAATAACTTTTCTACCCGGAAAACCGAATATTCCCTGCCGGGATTTGGGAACTTATTTGTTAAACCTCTGTTTCTACCCCTTCCGGCCTTATTTTTACAACTCATTATGCCCTATTTCAACCGGAACGATAGTATTAATTTTCTGACCAAACTTACCCCCCGAAGGTTATGGAATGCGGCTAAAGTATATAGCAGCTACCAATTAACCAGGCTAACAGGCAAACCGGTTCAATGGGGATACCCTATTTCCATTTCATTCGAACCCACTACCTCCTGTAACCTTCGCTGCCCCGAATGCCCCAGTGGCCTGCGGGCTTTTACCCGCCCTACCGGCATGCTGGAAAATAATTTTTTCAGGCAAACGATCGATGCTATTTACCAGGACCTGCTTTACCTGATCTTTTATTTTCAGGGAGAACCCTATCTCAATCCCGATTTTCTGACCATGGTAAAATATGCGCATGATAAAGGGATCTATACCGCTACCTCTACCAATGCCCACTACCTCACCGATGAAAAAGCAAGGCAAACAGTTGAAAGCGGACTGGACCGGCTGATAATTTCTATTGATGGAACAACCCAGGATGTGTACCGGCAATACCGTATGGGGGGCAACCTGGAAAAAGTGCTGGAAGGTGCCCGGAATATGGTGAAATGGAAAAAAGCGATGAAAAGCAAAACGCCTTTTATTTTTTTTCAGTTCCTGGTAGTAAAACCAAATGAACACCAGATCGAAGAAATAAAAAAATTAGGGAAAGAGATTGGGGTGGACCAGGTTCGTTTTAAAACGGCACAGGTATATGATTACGAAAACGATCCGCATCAGTTGATCCCCGGCAATAATAAATATAGCCGCTATAAAAAAGACGCGTCCGGTAAAATGAAAGTGAAGGGTGGCCAGGGAAACCATTGCTGGAAACTCTGGCATGCCAATGTAATTACCTGGGACGGCCTGGTAGTTCCCTGTTGTTTTGATAAAGATGCTACCCACCAATTAGGTAACCTGCAAACACAAAGCTTTAAAGAAACCTGGCATAACGATAACTACCAACAATTTCGCAGAGCATTGCTTACCAGCCGTAAAAATATTGATATCTGTGCCAATTGCAGTGAGGGGCTTTCTGTTTGGGAAGACTAAAGCAAAAGAGTTTGTGGTTTATGGTTCGTGGTCTTTAGTTTTGCATTTTCATATTTACTCCCCATACATAACCTCAGAACACAAACCTATCCATGGGCATTGAAAAAGACATACAGCAACCCGTTTTCAGAAATGATTACCAGAAAGCCATGGTAAATATTATTTTTTCTGCCAACTGGCTAACAGAAAGAATTAAAATTTTCTTAGAGAGTGAAGATATTACCCTGCAGCAATATAATATTCTGCGCATTTTACGGGGTAATACCAAACCCATCAGTACTTTACAGATAAGAGAACGCATGCTCGATAAAATGAGCGATACCAGCCGTATTGTAGAAAGAATGCTTAAAAAAGGATTGGTCGAAAAAAAAACCTGTTCGGCGGATAAACGCATGGTAGATGTGGTTTTATCCAAACGAGGTTTGGGCCTGCTGGAAAAATTGGATAAGAAAAATGCAGCGCTGGACAACATTCTGGAAGGATTAACACCCGCAGAAGCTAAGGCACTGAATAGTCTGTTGGATAAGATAAGGGAACCTCATTAATACCCTACTGTTAATTATCTTATTAAGAAGTACACATTCATCCACAAATTACCTAACCAACCCTTCCCGTGATTATCTTCGCAAGATGAAGAATATCCTCACCCTTTGCTTTAGCCTGCTGGCATGCCTGGCTTTTGATAAAACAGCGGCTCAATCAGCCTCCCCCAATTATGAATTCCGTGGCGTATGGGTAGCTTCGGTAGATAATATTGACTGGCCCAGCAGGAAAACATTACCAGTAGCGGAACAGAAAGAAGAGTTTATCCGTTTGCTTGATATGCATCAGCGTAATGGCATGAACGCGGTTATTGTGCAGGTAAGGCCCGCGGGTGATGCTTTCTATCCTTCTCAATATGAACCCTGGAGCGAATTTTTAACCGGCAAACAGGGTTTACCGCCAACACCCTATTATGATCCGCTTGCATTCATGATCGGTGAAACGCATAAACGGGGTATGGAATTTCATGCCTGGCTAAACCCTTACCGCGCCGTTTTTAATATTAAAAAGTCATCCGTTTCCCCCTCACATCTTACCAGGATCCATCCTGAATGGTTTTTAATTTATGGCGATAAAAAATATTTCAACCCGGGTTTACCCGAAGTAAGGCAACATACGGCCAGGGTTGTGAAGGACCTGGTAACCCGCTACAATCTGGATGCCATTCACATGGATGATTATTTTTATCCCTACCGGATCGCAGGCAAGGAATTTCCTGATCAGAAAGATTATGAGAAATATGGTAAGGGACTAAACAAAGAAGTATGGCGAAGAAGTAATTGCGACAGCATCATCCTCCTG
>CAYHTC010000157.1:0-6267 GCA_964359445.1 uncultured Sediminibacterium sp.
ATCCAGTTGTCTACCTGTTGTTGTGCTTCCTCAATAGTCATAACACGAATTTTTATTCCCTGTTTGTAGAATCCATCACTATTGTTACCGGCCCATCATTCAATAAGCTCAGTTTCATATCGGCCCCAAAAATGCCGGTTTGAATTTTTTTACCCAGGTCCCGCTCCAGTTGTTGAATCATCTTTTCATACATGGGTATCGCTATATCAGCCTTCGATGCTTTGCTATAGGATGGCCGGTTGCCTTTTCTGGTACTGGCGTGCAGCGTAAACTGGCTCACCAGTAAAAGGTTTCCATTGATTTCTTTAAGGCATAGATTCATTACCCCGTTTTCATCATTAAATACCCTCAGGTTAACGATTTTATTACTGAGCCAGTTGATATCCTCATCGGTATCCGCGTCTTCAATACCCAGTAACACGAGTAAACCGGCTTCGATGGCGCCGGAAATAGTTCCTTCAACCATTACAGAGGCATGGCTAACCCTTTGTATAACAATTCTCATGAGCTCTTCCCCGTTTTTACGAACTTTAGCATGATGAAGATAAACATTACACAGGAAATTCTGTTCCAAACGGCCCGTAGTGGCGGTAAGGGAGGGCAAAATGTGAACAAGGTAGAAACCATGGTGGAAGGCCGTTGGCATGTTTCATCCTCGGCCCTTGTTTCTGAAGAGCAAAAAATACTGATCACCCAAAAATTACAGAATAAGATTACCGATGAAGGCTACCTGCTGGTTAAATCGCAATCAGAAAGATCGCAACTGGGCAATAAGCAGCAGGTAATTACCAAAATGAATCAACTGGTAGGAAACGCATTGGTAAAACAAAAACCAAGGCGGGCCACCAAACCCACCAAAGCATCAAAGGAAAAAAGAATAGAGACCAAGAAACGAAATACTTTTACAAAAGAAAACCGTAAAAAAATAAACAGGAATAATTTTTGACAGAGAACAGATGTTAGATGACAGTTACCTGTAAACCAATAAACTAAAATCTCCTTGAGCGGAATAAAAAAATTAGCAGGACAAACAATATGGTATGGCGTAAGTTCTATTGCCGCCAGGTTTATTAATTATTTGCTTACCCCATATCTTACTTTCAAATTCACAGAATCGCAGTATGGTGAGATGTCAATTGTGTATGCATTTATTCCATTTATGAATGTGGTATTTACCTATGGGATGGAAACTACTTTTTTCAGGTTTGCTAATCAGCGAGATAAAAAGAAGGTATATAATACAACCAGCTTATCATTAATTTTTTCGACCGTAGTACTTACTGTTTTATTAATTGTTCTGCAACGGCCATTGAGTGAATTATTGCAGGTAACGGCACATCCCGAATATCTGTCATTGTCTGCCGCGATGATTGCCCTCGATGCATTGTGCATCATCCCTTTTGCCAAACTCAGGCAGGATGGGAGGCCGGTGAAGTTTGCACTCATAAAAGTGGGGGGCATACTGATTAATATTATCAGCATTTATTTCTTTCTCAGTATTTGTCCCCGTATACTGGCACAGGATCCTGCGCACTGGATAGGCCATTACTATGATCCTGCCTGGGCAGTGGGTTATGTACTGCTGGCGAATGTGATACAAAATGCCATTACCCTGCTATTGCTGAGCAAAGAATTGTTGGGATTTGAATGGAAGCCGGATGGCGCGTTGTGGAAAGAAATGATGAAGTATGGCATTCCATTAATCATTGCGGGTTTTGCCGGTATGATTAATGAAACTTTTGACCGTATTATGCTGGGCTGGTGGGCACCTGTGAGCAGTGTGGATGCGGCCAAGGCAGAAGTAGGTATTTATGCCGCCTGCTATAAACTATCTATCCTGGTTACACTGGCGGTTCAGGCTTTTCGTATGGGTGCCGAGCCTTTCTTTTTTAAACAGGCACAACAGGAAAACGCGCCAAAAATATATGCCAGGGTAATGAAGTTCTTTGTGATCACACTCTGCTTCATGTTTTTAATGGTAGCCATGTACCTGGATATATGGAAGCTTTTTATACGCAACCCAAAAATGTGGGTGGGATTAAAAGTGGTTCCCATATTGCTGCTGGCGAATATGTTCCTGGGTATCTACTATAATCTAAGTGTCTGGTATAAACTCGGAAATAAAACGATTGCGGGCGCTTATATTACATTGATGGGTGCGGCAATTACTTTATTGATTAACTGGCTGTTTATTCCCTATTTCAGTTATATGGCCTGTGCCTGGGCAACTTTTGCCTGCTATGGAACAATGATGGTGGTGAGTTATGTATGGGGACAAAAAGAATTCCGGATCCCTTATGCCACCAAAAAACTGGTTGCCTATATGGTAATGGTTGTTTTACTTTTCTTAGTACACAAAACCGCTATTTACTTTTTTATGGTCCAATGGTTTAGTATAAGTTTTGCCACATTACTGCTTACCTTTTTTTCCTGGTTTATTTTTGTGATTGAGAAAAAAGAGTTTCAAAAATTTACCTTCACCGGGAAATATATCAAATGACCCATTCATTTTCTCTGCGTAATCTCCGCTCTATCGGCTTTGAGGGTCTGTCTTTTATTTTTTAAAATAAAATCCGAGTTCGGTTTCAATATTGGTCATGTCCAACAATCGTGAAGAGGTCTGCCCATCAAAAACAATCAGTCCTGAGGGATCATTTTTGGTATCCAGATCAATGTACTCACTATCTCCATTCAATTTTTTAAAGTGCAGGTACCGGACATTCCGGGCTTCAATAATTTTTATAGCTGGGTAGTATTTATTTAACACAATCCGGGAATACCGCATCTGGTAAAAACTTTCATGCTCGAAACTTTTATAAACACCCGGATCTGTTATTGCCCTGATTTGTAAATCCTGCAAAGAATCCGGATGGTAAAATACAGCGGATGGCCCGTTGATGAGTAAGGTATCCTTATAATTACCTGGCGGCTTGATGCCGGCAGTAGTTGAATTTGATTGATTAGCGCTCTGAACAGGTTGTATTGAATCTGAACAGGCTTGCATTATCAGCAAAATCAGTACTATGAGCCATTTTCGAAATTTCATTTTACCGGTTATTTGAATTTTCACATACGGAACCAATGAAGAAATAACAGTCATTACCAGGGATAGGTATCCCTGGTACAATTTAAAACAAATTTGGTCCAGGTTACTAAAATAACAAAGCCCCCTAAAAAGGCGGCTTTGTTAGTAAGTAAAATCCGGTTCCCGGAATATCCTTTCATTTTACCAATTCCACAACCTGGTAATATTAAATCCAATCACAAATTTACCACCCTGTACTTGTTTGCCGTCTGAGGCTGTATAGTTAAAAGGACTGTTTGTATTATACAGGTTATTCCGCTGTGGACTCAACAATGAATAATTACCCAGAAATAACTGGAACGCGTGATTACTCGTATTGAACTCAAGCCCTAAAGATACATTGGGGTTCGGGTTATTGGTATTATGCTTTGTAAGAGGCTGATCATAGTTAAAAATCAGCGATGTTACATTGGTTAGCTTATACCTGCCGGAAAGGGCGATGGCCAGATGATCAAAATTCATTTCTTTAAATACTTCCTGCCCTGTGCTGTCGTTTTTAGTATAATATCCATTTACAAAATTCTGATGGGAAATACTGGCTGCAACCTGTAAAGACAGTTTATCATTTATCTTCCTGGCAACAATAAGTTGATTAAAGGATAATATTCTTTGAGACTGAAATTTGAATAAGCTGTTATCCGGGTCTTTCCTGGTATCAAAAGAGATATTGCCATAATAAGTAACACTTACCGGATATTTTACCGGGGTTTGTGTAATAATTGAATATTTGGCACTCGCATCCCATAACATATTACTCTTGGTAATGCCAATACCCACATTCAAACGGTTAATGGGGGCATAACTAACACCAAGCCTGATATTGGAAGGAGCAAAGAAACCCCAGAAATCATCATAGCCTTTATCAACTGTTCCAAACCTGTGCATAATATCCATTTCGAAGGTTCCTTTCTGGGAAACCATTACTGACTGGTTATCGATCATCCATACACTGGAAAAAGTATTTTTTACCGGTTTAGGTTTGGGGCGGGTAACTATTTCAGCAGCTACACCTGCTGTACTGTCCTGCGCAGTGATTGCCGACTGGCATACAAACAGGAAACTTAACAGTAGAAGCAATCTGCTGATCCTTCTGATAGATATATTAATTGTTGGTTTCATTTCATTATTATTTAAATAACTTAATTGTTCAGTGCGCCATTTCTTATCCAATCATAAATTTTCTGCCTGTCTACGGCTGAAGGAATATATTCTTTCATCTCAGCATTAATTTTTTGATAAATAATACTTTGCTTGGGTACAATGGTGTTTACAAATCCGCCGTTAACAATTTGCAGGTAGGATTCATCCAGCTTCAGGTAGGGTTTGTGCGCCCCGGATACATGGCAGCCTGCCAATGCACACTTGGTATTAACCATGGGAGCGATCTCGTTTTTAAAACTTACCGCCTGAGGTGGACCATCCGGGTCAACAGCAGCGTCGGGCAGAATAACATCCCTGTAGCAACCTGTTAAACCGGTAACCATTATAATAAGGAAACCGACGTATATAATTAGTTGTTTCATTGTAATGCTGTTTTTAATTACTTATTATGGAAGTTTATGTTACACTCAATATCAATTTTATCGGAGATACTGGTACTGACAATTCCAAAGTCTCTGCAGTTGAACTGAAACTTTAACTGCAAACCAAATACTTCATACGCGGCAGCGGTTCCAAACTGCACTTTTGTTTTTGAAATGTATTTTAGTTTACCTACGATTGATTTAGTTATAGGCGCGGCCAATTTACCTTTCCAGGTAAGTTTAAGTGTAACGATATAATCATTGCTCAGTGGATCAAATTTAACTTCGGTTGTTTTGATCTTGGCAAGATTGGTTTCCGTAAGGTTCTGGGTACCGGCTACAATTGCTACGGTTCCCAGTCCGGCAACATTACATCCCGCGTCTCTGCCGGGTTCACCTGTATTTGACTGATTCATCTGAACATAGCCGTTGAAATAGGTTTTTCCAGGTTCATTTTCATAAAATGCCCAGGAAGAATCCAGTAAGGGTTGCCCGGTAGTAACATAATTCAGCATTTTTGCGTCGGTTACATCATGCATACCAAATTGATTGAACCTGCCGGTTAGCAATCCCGAAGCTCCCACATAATTGGTGGACCACAATGTACTTGAATGGACCTTGTCAAGTTTCCATTCATCAACATTCCCTTTTGTCATACTTCCTGGAAGGTGAATATTGGTACCACGAGTGATAACAGGCGCGTTTGAAGCCGCGGCTGGTAGGGGCGTTAAAGACTCATGGGTGCAACTGGAAATGTAGCCATAACTACTGAAAAGTACCAGGATAATCAGCAGGGTGTGACTTTTAAGAAGTTTCATAGAAAATATTTAAATGAATAGATTATAAAATTGTCGATGTAAAAGTAGACCGGGGCTTTTCCTGGTACTATGATTTTTATCATTACAAATAATGATTTTTATCATAATATCAGGAATCCTGTATTATTTTAATGGACGGGGATCCCCCTTTTCCTGGCGCAAACAAGGGTAAGATTTGTTGGTAGGTAATCTTATGAAGTTACTATTATTTGAGTCAAATGATACGGTAGAAAATACCGGGTATCGCGATAAAAAATATAAAAGGTGATGAAAGTGAATCAGGATACCCTGGAACGTAAAAAACGCCTGTACAGTTGACTTAACCCAAAGATCAACAATAGCGCTAAAAGATGTAGGAGAAGGCTTATGGTATATATTTTCATGTCATTTTTCAGCACAGCCTTGTCAGCAACCCTACCTGTTTCCTGCATAAAAAAATCCCTGATTAACAGGAAGAAAAAAAACAGTCCATGTAAAAAACTAAGTACCCGCTTATGGCTTATTGCAGGAATCCAGAAAAGCAGGGAACCCAGTCCCAGCAAGGTTACATAAGGATGTTGAATTCGTTCCAGAATATGTTCCATAGAATAACCGGGATATATATTCTTACACAGCAGTCCGAGGTAAAGGGTGCCCATTAAAGCGTAAGAATAAGGTAACAGCAATACTACCTGGCTTTGAATGGTATCTTTTTCTCTGGGTTTACCGGCTATGCTATGTACCAGCAGGTATATTACCGGATAACCCGAAAAAAATAATAATAGTTCAAGCGTTTGCAGATAAGAGAAAAAATCCTGGTCCATGGTAAACGCAATTTACCGAATATGCTGTAATTCGGTTA
>CAYHTC010000158.1:0-6266 GCA_964359445.1 uncultured Sediminibacterium sp.
CGCTATCCGGATAGTACGATCCAGGGCCGCCGAATGGCATATTGATCCGGAAAAGTTTAGCAGCCGGCCTTCTTTCTCCATTCTTATTTATCCTGTAATATCAATGGATACCCTGTTTGGTCACCGCTACAGCCGCGAAATGCTGCTGGGCAGAACACCCGCAGAAGCATTGGTGGCTGATTTATCAACAGAAAAACGGGTAACAGCAGAGACTCCCCCGGTTTTTTTAATCCATGCAGATGATGATAAGGCAGTACCCCCTCAAAACAGCATCGCTTTTTATGAAGCATTGAAGAAGAATAAGGTGCCGGCATCTTTATACATCTATGATCATGGCGGACATGGTTTTGGAATGGCCCCCGGTGACGCATTGCTGAATCAATGGCCTTTACAATGTGTGCAATGGTTGCAAAGACAGGGCTTCCAATAATACCGTACCTTACTAAATATAAAATATTCCTTACCGGAAATGATAGTATTTACAAAAATATTTTTTTAACTTACAAGTCTCATCATTAACAAAACACAAATCCATACCATCATGGCAAAAGCAAGCAAAAAGAAAGCCGCTAAAAAACCAGCCAAAAAAGCGGCTCCTAAAAAAATTGTAAAAAAACCGGCTAAAAAAGTAGCGAAGAAAAAAATCGTAGCAAAAAAATCAGCAGCGAATAAAAAAATCGCACCTAAAAAAGCGGCAGCCAGGAAAAAAGCGGCTCCTAAGAAAAAAACTGCCGTAAAAAAAGCAGCAGCTAAAAAACCGGTGGCTAAGAAAAAAACCGTAGCCAAAAAACCGGCAGCTAAAAAAGCCGCTCCCAAAAAAACAGTTAGGAAAGCAGTACCTAAGAAAAAAGCGGCTCCTAAAAAAGTAGTGAAACCCGCTGCAAAAAAGGCGGTAAAAAAAGTGGCTCCTAAGAAAAAAGCGGCTCCTAAAAAAGTGGTAAAACCCGCAGCAGTTAAGGCTCCGGCCCCCGTTGTTGCAGAAGCTCCTGCAGTTGAAACTACTCCAGTTCCTGCACCGAACGGTACACTGTTTGGCGGAGGTGATACTTCAGCGAACTAATAGTAGTTTTCTGATTCACTTACATCCTGTTATTGTTTTTCGCGAAAAACAATAACAGGATTTTTTATGTTTTTAAAATATTTTTACAACTTATCAAAATCCTGCGTATGCGTTCGTTTTTTATTAGTCTGTTTTGTTTATGCTTGTTTTTTGCCAATGGCCAAACCAATTCCAAAATTGCCGACAAAACCAAAAACATGAAACGCTATGATGGGTATTTCATTTTTTGGTGGGATGCGGTAAATGGTAAGATCTGGTTACAGGTAGACAAATTCGACAAAGAATTTCTGTATATAAACTCCCTGCCCGCCGGCCTGGGATCGAATGATATTGGTCTTGACAGGGGCCTGATAGGCGGTTCGCGCATTGTTGCTTTTAATAAAGTAGGGAAAAAATTGTTGCTGGTGCAGCCCAATTACAGTTACCGTGCATCCGCCACCGATAAAAATGAACAACGTGCCGTAAAGGAATCCTTTGCCCGGTCTACCATTGGTAGTTTTGTAATTGATGAAGAAGAAAGCGATAAAGTATTGGTTGATGCCACTCCTTTTTTTGTAAGAGATGCGCAGAATGTGGCCGACAGAATCAAAACCATGCGCCAGGGCAGTTATACATTCAGTGAGCCACGCTCTGCCATATACCTGGCCAACACCAAAAATTTTCCATTAAACAGTGAGTTTGAAGCCACCATCAGTTTTACCGGTGGCAGCGATGCGGGCAGGTTTGTTACCACCGTTACCCCCTCCGCTGAATCTATTACGGTTCGTATGCACCATTCCTTTGTTCAATTACCCGACGACAAATACACACCCCGACCCTACGATATCAGAACCGGTTATTTTGGCATTTCTTATTTCGACTACAGCAGCCCCTTCTCCGATCCCATACAAAAAATGTTCATTGCCCGTCACAGACTGGAAAAGAAAGATCCTTCCGCAATTATTAGTGAGCCGGTAAAACCCATTGTCTATTATCTGGATAATGGAACCCCCGAACCCATCCGCTCCGCATTACTGGATGGCGCCCGCTGGTGGAACCAGGCTTATGAAGCAGCCGGTTTCCGAAATGCATTCATCGTTACAATATTACCCGATACCGCCGACGCCATGGATATCCGTTACAATATGATTAATTGGGTGCACCGTTCAACCCGTGGATGGAGCTATGGCGCCACCATTACTGATCCCCGAACAGGAGAGATCATCAAAGGACAGGTAACTTTAGGCTCTTTACGCGTTCGCCAGGATTACTTGATTTTTACCGGGCTGTTATCACCTTATGAAGCAGGCAAGCCTGTTCCTGAAACCATGAAGAACGCTGCCCTTCAGCGTTTACGCCAATTGGCGGCACATGAAGTGGGGCATACACTCGGACTGCAACACAACTATGCATCCAGCTTTAATAACCGTGCATCTGTTATGGATTATCCGCATCCGAATGTATTTGTAAACAGCAAGGGTGAGGTAGATTTTACACAGGTATTCACGAATGAAATAGGTGATTGGGATAAAAGGGCCATTATGTATGGTTATTCAAGTTTTGCACCAGGCACAGATGAAACCACTGCTTTGAACAGCATCCTGGACGAGAATACCAAACAGGGTTTCCTCTTTATTGCCGATGCTGATGCACGCACCACCAGTGGGTTTCATCCAAAAGCGCATTTATGGGATAATGGTAATGATGCGATAGATGAACTGAAGAACGTTATCCGGGTCAGACAAAAAGCCATAGACCAATTTTCTGAAAATGCCATTCGTTTTCATACCCCTATGGCAAGTTTGGAAGATGTATTTGTACCCGTTTATAATTATCACCGTTACCAGTTGGAAGCCACCTGTAAACTTATCGGAGGCATGAATTACAGTTACAGTATTCGCGGCGATCAGCAGGATAAACCACAGATACTGCCCAAAGCCACACAGGAAAAAGCATTGCAGGCTGTGCTGGATTGCTTGTCGCCCAACCTGCTCACCATGCCTGATAAGATAATGCAACTGATACCACCCCGCCCACCTATGTATTATGGCGTGGGTGAATTATTTGCCAAAAGAACAGGGATGAGTTTTGATCCCGTTGCAGCAGCGGAAGCCTTAACAGATTTTGAATTATCCTTCCTTTTTAATCCGGAAAGAGCCAACCGCCTGGTACAGTTTAAAGCACAGGCAAATACCATTGGATGGGACGATGTGCTGGATGCCATCATTACCAAAACATGGAAAGCACCTATGCAAAAGGGTTTGAAGGGAGAAGTGCAACTGCAGACACAACAAATGGTATTGACCTGGTTATTGGGACTGGGCCAGAGTGATCAGGCCAACTACATTGTAAGATCTATCTGTTTCGACCGGCTGCAAACTTTAAAACAATATGCGGCGCAAATGCAAAAGAGTCATATTTCCTTAAAAGCGCATTATAGTTATGCCATGGAACGCATTAACAAACCTAAAGACATCAGTTTACCTCAACACAAAGAAATGGCTCCGGGAGCGCCGATCGGCTGTGATTTTGATGAGAACTGATGATTATACCAACATACGCAAAGGCTCTTCCAGTAAGCTTTTCAGCGTTTGTAAGAAAGCAGAACCTGTTGCACCATCTACTACCCTGTGGTCGCAACTCATGGTCAGCTTCATCACATTGCCCGGAACTACCTGGCCGTTTTTCACAACAGGCACCTGTGCAATACCCCCTACTGCCAGGATACAGGCATCGGGTGGATTGATAATAGCGGTGAATTCATCTATACCAAACATGCCAAGATTAGAAATAGTGAAAGTGCTTCCTTCCCAATCGGCTGGTTGTAATTTTTTATCTTTTGCTTTTTGCACGAAGTCTTTTACTTCGGCTCCAATCTGACTCAATGATTTTCCATCGGCAAAACGAACCACCGGTACCAATAACCCATCTTCTACAGCAACAGCCACCCCAATATTGATATGGTGATTGTAGCGGATATTATCGCCCAGCCAGCTACTGTTTACTTTGGGATGCTGGCGTAAGGCCAGTGCCGTTGCTTTCAATACCAGGTCATTAAAACTGATTTTAACGGGTACTGATTCATTAATTTTTGCACGGGCAGCCACAGCAGCATCCATATTGATACTCATAGTAAGGTAGAAATGCGGAGCCGTAAATAAACTTTCACTTAAACGGCGGGCAATTACTTTACGCATCTGAGAAACTGGTACTTCTTCGAAACTTTCCTGTCTACCAGATGCTGATGAGTCTGGAGTCTGGAGTCTGGAGTTTGGAGTGGTTATTGGATTTGACGAAGATGTATATCCGTCAATATCTGTTTTAGTTATTCTGCCATTATCGCCTGTGCCTTTTACATAACGAAGATCAATCCCCTTTTCAGTTGCCAGCTTTTTGGCCAGCGGTGAAGCGAATATTCTGCCTTCATTCACTATAGCTGAAGCAGCAGGGGAGCTGGGAGTCTGGAGTCCGGGGTCTGGAGTTAGCGCCAACTTTTCACTTTTCACTTCTGACTTTACTCCTCCCCCTGCGTGTTGGGCAACCAGCGCAGAAACATCTTCACCGGCTTTACCAAAAATGGCCAGCAGGTCGTTCACCTGCAGTTTACCACCGGTAGGGGTTCCTGTATATAATAATGTACCATCCTGGTAACTTTCCAGTTCCATGGTAGCTTTATCTGTTTCTATCTCAGCTAATAAGTCGCCTTTCTTCACCGGATCGCCTACCTTTTTATGCCAGGCAGCAATAACACCTTCCGTCATGGTGTCGCTAAGTCGGGGCATTAAAATCACTTCAGCCATAGTTCGATTGCTCTTTTAAATGAGCCGTGAAATTACATTAAAAATGAGAACCACCATAACCCCCTGTTAAAAAAGGATGGAGTGTAAATAATCACTATTGCCCCTGCGCCAGGCTATACGCCTTTTTATCGCCCCATTTATTCAA
Organism: uncultured Sediminibacterium sp.; assembly: GCA_964359445.1. Lineage (GTDB taxonomy): Bacteria > Bacteroidota > Bacteroidia > Chitinophagales > Chitinophagaceae > Sediminibacterium. The sequence goes on from CAYHTC010000158.1 coordinate 4,985, forward strand.
CAGTTCGGTAGAACATATTTTAAAATCCTGTGACAGGCTTTTATACAATTCCAGAATATCTACCTGCGTTAACGGTATACTGCCCAGGCTTTCAAAACGGGCAGAATACTGGTTAACCAGGTTGGTAAAAGAAGAACCTTTGGGCCAAACCTGTGTACCCCGGTTGCTGATGGTAACCAATTTGAAGATATCCGCAGAATGAAGCAGGCATTTTTCCGCGATGACTGCCGGCTGCAGGTTACTTTCAATAAACAGATCCACCCCAACAATGGATACCTGGCTTAATTCTTCGCTTTCAAGCATGGGGTTTTTTTCTAATTTAAATTGGGTAGGTGTAGGATCCTGATCCGCGATAAATGGTTTGGGATTATGCGCCGGATTTTTCCCAAAATTTCCAATAATCGCTTCTGTGAATTCTTTTGTACTGAGAGGTGGAATATTTTTATCGCCAAAATCTCCGGTATGTACCCCGCTTTCCAGTGTATATAACAATGCATTCTCAATTAAAGCGGCGGCTTCCATCAATCCGAGGTGACGAAGCATGCCAAAACCACTCAGTAATAATGCAGTGGGGTTGGCTATATTTTTACCGGCAATATCCGGCGCTGTTCCGTGTACCGCTTCAAAAATAGAGATATGATCGCCAATATTGGCTGAGGGCGCAAAACCTAATCCACCAACCAGTCCGGCGCAAAGATCGCTTACAATATCACCCTGCAGGTTAGTGAGTACCACTACATCAAACAGATCGGGGCGGCTAACCAGTTTCATACAGAGATCATCCACTATCACATCATCAGAGTTGAGTTCCGGGTATTCTTTGGCCACTTCATAAAACACATCCAGAAACAAGCCATCGGTCAATTTCATGATATTGGCTTTGTGACCGCAGGTAATGCGGGTGGCGCCTTTCTTCCTGGCCATTTCAAAAGCGTACTTGATTACCTGCAAACTACCCGGGCGGGTAATGAAGCGGCGGCTGAGAGCCACATCATGGGTAAGCATGTGTTCAATTCCGCCATAGGTGTCTTCAATATTTTCGCGAACAATGGTAATATCAATCGGAATACCTGCCTTACTAAAAACCGTATCTACACCATGTAGGGTCTGGAAAGTTCTTTTATTGGCATAGGTATTCCATGTTTTACGGGCGGTTACGTTTACACTTTTTACCCCCTTGCCTTTGGGTGTTTCCATCGGACCTTTGAAGAGGATGCCATAAGCTTCAATCGTATGCTGTGCCTCAGGCGTCATTCCGTTGCTATATCCTTTATCAAACACC
>CAYHTC010000159.1:0-6257 GCA_964359445.1 uncultured Sediminibacterium sp.
TCCCTGTTGCTGCTGGTGGCTGGTATGGGAACAACCCCTCTTACCAGGGCATCAGATTCACTCAGGGTTATTTCTGCTGCAGGCATCCGGGCTGAAGAAGAAAATGCCGGACTCAAATTGCCGCCTGGTTTTATGGCATTAAAAGTGGCTGAAAATGTTGGCAGGGCCCGTCATATAGCCGTTACGGCACAGGGAGATATTTATGTAAAACTGATGGGCAGGGTGGCTGAGGGTAAAGGCATTCTTCGTTTGCGTGATACCAACGGGGATGGTAGGGCGGAAGAAATAACCGGCCTGGGAAATTACGGAGGTACCGGTCTCGTTATCAATAATGGATATCTCTATGCTTCTTCGGATGCGGAAGTATTCCGTTATCAATTAAATGATAAAGGAGAAGTGATCAATCCATTGCAACCTGAAAAAATTATCACCGGGTTAATCAATCGCCGACAGCATGAATCTAAGTCGGTAACCCTTGATAAACTGGGAAATATATATGTGAACATAGGCGCTTTTTCCAATTCCTGCCAGGAGGAGGACAGAACACCGGGTTCAAAAGGCAGGATGCCCTGCCCTGTACTCGATTCGGCCGGAGGTATCTGGCAGTTCAGGGCCGATAAACTTAACCAGACTTATGGAGAGGGTGTTCGGTATGCAACCGGCCTGCGCAATGTAGTGGGTTTGGATTGGAACAACCAGTCAGACCAGTTATATGTAATGCAGCATGGCCGTGATGACCTGCACAGGTTATTTCCGGATGTATACAGTGAGCAGGACAATGCCGAAATACCTGCCGAAACCATGTATGCCCTGAACAAAGGAGATAATGCAGGATGGCCCTATATTTATTATGATCCTGTTCAGCATAAAAAAATATTGGCACCGGAATATGGTGGTGATGGTAAAAAAGAAGCCGGCAAAGATGCTATAGATCCTGCAGTGGTTTTCCCTGCACACCTGGCGCCTAATGCTTTATTATTCTATACAGGAGATCAATTTCCCGCGAAATATAAAAACGGGGCATTTGTAGCTTTTCATGGATCATGGAACCGCGCTCCATTACCACAGGAAGGATATTCTGTGGCATTTGTGCCTTTTGAAAATGGAAAACCAACCGGCAAATGGGAAATATTCGCGGATGGTTTTTCAGGCCTGGAAGTGGTAACCGGTACCCGTGGCGCGCAACACCGCCCCAGTGGCCTGGCCCAGGGCCCCGATGGCTCTTTGTATGTTTCTGATGATCAGAAAGGAACTATTTACCGTATTATTTATAAAGGAAAATAAACAGATTGATGAAGAGAATTAGTGGATCTATTGTGCTGGTAGCAGCATTAATGAGTTTTCAGAACCTGCCCCAAAAAACAAAGCCATCAAAACCCGGGGTTGGTACAGTTACCAAAGCCGCATCGGTTGAAAGAGGCAAAATCATCTATCTGCAAAAATGTCTTTCCTGCCACCAGGTAGACGGAGGCGGAGTACCACATTTAAACGCGCCGCTGGATGGAGCAAGCGCCATAGTAGGGAATGATAAGGCAAAGATCATCAGAATTGTATTGAATGGCATGACAGACAGGGTAGAAATTGATGGTGAATATTACAGTAATAATATGGCCCCGCATAAAGACCTGACCAATCGGCAAATAGCGGATGTATTAACTTATGTAAGGAATAGCTGGACCAATAAGGCTTCCGCGGTAACTGCGGCAGAAGTAAAAGCTGTCCGGGCAAAAATTAAATAGTATGGGTAAAAGAATTCTTTTTATAGACAGGGATGGCGTAGTACTTCAGGAACCCCCAACAAATTTTCAGGTGGATACCATTGAAAAAACTTCTTTTGTTCCCGGCGCTATTACTGCCTTATCCGCTATTGCAGCCGGCCTGGATTATTATAAAGTGATGGTAACTAACCAGGATGGCCTTGGCACTGAATCCTATCCCGAAAAAGATTTTGTTCCATACCAGGATCTGATGATCCGGACATTGAAGGGAGAGGGTTTTGTGTTTGATGAAATCTGTATAGATAAAACATTCGCGACTGAAAATAAACCAACGCGTAAGCCTGGCATTGCTTTGCTTACACACCTGTTCAATAATGAAACATTTGACCTGGCTAACTCTTATGTGGTAGGTGACAGGTGGAGTGATATTGAACTGGCAAAAAACATGGGTTGTAAAGCCATTTATTTCCGTTCATCTTTACATAATTTAACGGCGGAAGAAGAAACAAGACTCAGGGATACCATTGCATTTGAAACGGATAGCTGGGCCGGTATTTATACTTTTTTAAAATTGGGTTTACGGAAAGTATCGCATGAACGAAATACCAATGAAACAAAGATCAGGGTAGAACTAAACCTGGACGGTAATGGTAAAGCGGAAATTAATACAGGGTTAGGTTTTTTTGATCATATGCTCGACCAGGTTGCCCGCCATGGAAAAATGGATCTTACGGTTAGTACAAAGGGCGATTTGCAGATAGATGAGCACCATACGGTAGAAGATACCGGTATCGCGCTGGGAGAAGCTTTTGCCAAAGCATTGGTTGATAAGCGCGGGATGGAAAGATATGGATTTGCCTTACCCATGGACGAAGCTGAGGCCAAAGTACTGATTGATTTTGGGGGTCGCAACTGGATCGTATGGAACGCTGAATTTAAGCGTGAAAAAATTGGAGAAATGCCTACTGAGATGTTCTTCCATTTTTTCAAATCTTTTAGCGATGCCGCAAAATGTAACCTGAATATAGAATGTAAGGGCGAAAATGAGCACCATAAAATAGAAGCCATTTTTAAAGCATTCGCGAAAGCGATCAGGATGGCAGTGCGGCGGGATCCGTTGAGTAATTATTTGCCATCAACGAAGGGGGTGTTGTAGAGAGTTGGGAGTTAGGAGTTTTTTGAGGGGGGATAAAAAAGATTTGTTTATGTTCGTATTCTAACGCAAATTTGTATACATAATGCAACAGGTAACAAACAAATATTGGTGGTGGCATACAAACTCCGTTCGGGGATTGTAATGGCATAGCCAGTACTTTTTGAATCATATTCAGAACCCCGACAGCAATTGCCGGGGTTTTTTGTTACCTGGGGTAAGTGAAAATATTTGATCACCTGCTTTGGATTCTCTTTGGAATTTGAGGTATAAATTACCCTTTAGGGGGGCATGGGAATGAAAAAAACAGCATTGCAAACAATCTGCAAAAAAATGCTGGCCGATGTGTTTACACCGGTTGGCATTTATTTGCGGGTTCGCGACCGGTTTCGGGATACCATTTTATTGGAAAGCACTGACCATCACGCCGCCGAAAACAGTTACTCATTTATTTGCATCAATGCCATCGGGGGTATTGAGATAACTTCTACAAAAAGTATCGAATTCAAATTGCCCTTACAAAAACCGGAAAGGGTAGCTATCAATAACACGGCAGCAGTTCCCGGTTTATTATGGGACTATATGCAGGGGTTTGATGTAAAAATTCCGGAAACGAAAGAGGCTTTATATGCCCAGGGCCTTTATGGCTATACCTGTTTTGATGCGGTACCGTTTTTTGATACGATTTCGTTACAGGCTGCAAACAGTGAGCCACCCATTATCCCGTTGATGCGTTATCGTTTATACCAGTATGTGATAGCTTTCAATCATTTTAAGGATGAATTGTTTATTTGCGAAAATAAAATCGCGGGTCTCGAATCAGATATGGCCATGGTTGAGTCATTGATTAAAAGCAGGGATATACCTGTATACCCTTTTAAAACCAATGGGGTTGAAACTTCCAATATGCCGGATGAAGCATATACCGCGATGGTACAAAAAGGCATCCGGCGTTGTTTAAGGGGCGATGTGTTCCAGGTTGTATTAAGCAGGCGTTTTCAACAGGGGTTTACCGGCGATGAATTCAATGTTTACCGGGCATTGCGGAGTGTGAATCCTTCTCCCTATTTATTTTTCTTTGATTATGGTGAGTATAAACTGATGGGTTCATCACCTGAAGCACAACTGGTGATTGAAAACGGGAAAGCGATCGTACACCCGATAGCCGGAACCTTTAAAAGAACCGGCGATCATGAGACTGATCAGCAAATGGCTGAAAAATTATTACTGGATGCCAAAGAAAATGCAGAGCACGTGATGTTGGTTGACCTCGCCCGCAATGATCTGAGCAGGGCCTGTGATGAGGTAGTGGTAAGCCATTACCGGCAGGTACAATATTATAGTCACGTAATTCATTTGGTAAGTGAAGTAACCGGGAAAGTAAGAAAGAACCAGAATCCATTTGAATTGCTGGCCAAAACATTTCCGGCAGGTACTTTAAGCGGGGCGCCCAAGTTCAAGGCCATGGAAATTATTGATGCCTATGAACCCACTGCCCGTAGTTATTATGGCGGCGGCATCGGTTTTATGGGATTTAACGGATACTGTAACCACGCCATCATGATCCGTACTTTTTTAAGCAGGAATAATACGCTCACTTACCAGGCAGGCGCCGGTGTGGTTGCCGCCAGTGTTCCGGAAAATGAATTGCAGGAAGTAAATAATAAACTGAATGCCCTGAAAAAAGCGATTGAGATAGCAGAAGATATTTAGTTCAAAGACATAGTAAAGAAATAGCCAATGAAAATTTTAGTTTTTGATAATTACGATTCGTTCACCTACAACCTGGTTCACCTGGTTGAGAAGATCACACATACCAAAGTGGATGTTTTCCGGAATGATGAATTGCCACTGGAAAAAGTGAAAGTATATGATAAGATCATACTGTCGCCCGGCCCCGGTATTCCTGCCGAAGCGGGAATGTTATTGCCTTTAATCAAAGAATACGCCGCCGGCAAATCCATTCTTGGCGTTTGTTTGGGACACCAGGCAATAGGTGAGGCATTTGGGGGAACACTTACCAATTTATCTACAGTGTACCATGGAGTGGCTATGCCGGTAGAAGTGAGGAGTGAGAAGTCAGGAGTGAGGAGCAGGTTGTTTGAAGGATTGCCGGATACCATGGATGTTGGGCGATACCATAGCTGGGTAATCAGTGAGGAAAATTTTCCGGATGAACTGGAGATAACGGCACGTGATGCCAATAACTATATCATGGCATTGCAGCATACTATTTATGATGTGCAGGGTGTACAATTTCATCCGGAAAGTATTTTAACACCCGATGGAGAAAAAATGATCAGTAACTGGTTAAAAAACTAATATGAAGAAGATCTTACAATATTTGTTTGAACATAAAACACTGTCGCGCGAACAGGCTAAAGATATTTTGCTCAAAATGTCTGCCGGCGAATATAATGAAAGTGAGATGTCTGCTTTCATCACCGTTTTTCTAATGCGTAGTATTACCATTGAGGAGTTGCAGGGCTTTAGGGATGCACTATTGGCGCTTTGTGTGAAGATAGACCTGAATGGACACCTTGTAATGGATATTGTAGGTACGGGTGGTGATGGGAAGAATACTTTTAATATTTCAACCCTTAGCTGTTTTATTGTAGCGGGCGCCGGACAGAAAGTAGCCAAGCATGGCAATTACGGGGCCACATCTATCAGCGGGTCCTCCAATGTGATGGAGCAATTGGGCTATCGGTTCAAAAATGATAATGGCCTTTTGCTCAAAGAAATGGAGACTGCTAATATCTGTTTTCTGCATGCGCCCTTTTTTCATCCTGCATTGAAAATTGTTGGGCCTATCCGTAAAAATTTAGGTGTCAGAACTTTCTTCAACATGCTGGGACCGATGGTAAACCCGGCATCGCCCGCCTTCCAATTGGTGGGTGTGTACAACCTGGAAATGGCGCGTATCTATAATTATTTGTTACAACAAACAGGAAAGGCTTTCACCATTATTCATAGTTTGGATGGCTATGATGAAATATCGCTTACCAATGATACCAAGGTCATTACCAATGAAGGGGAAAAAGTGATGACCCCTGAGCAATTGGGTAAACGGATGGTAGTGGCCGAAGATATTTACGGAGGTAATACGGTAGAAGAAGCCGCGAAAATATTTACAAAGATCATCAGTGGTAAAGGAAGCTGGGCCCAGAATGCGGTGGTGTTAGCCAATGCCGCAATGGCGCTGCATTGTACAGGCAACTACAACAGTTATGAAGAGGCTTACCTTGCCGCGGTAGATAGTCTCGACAGCGGTAAAGCTTACCGGTCATTGAAAACCTTAATCAGCCTGCAATAATATGAACCTGTTAGAAACGATAGTAGCCCACAAAAAAAAGGAAGTTGCAAAGCATAAATCGGAAATGTCT
>CAYHTC010000160.1:0-6239 GCA_964359445.1 uncultured Sediminibacterium sp.
TTTTATTTTTTAATTGTTATGTCATTATTGACGATGCAAAGATGCAATGACATAACCCGTCCCAAAATGGATGATTAACGCCAGTAGATGGACAATTTTTCCTGATGGTTTTAGGGATGAATTATATTAGTTTTTTGAGATGCAAGAAGTGTGATGGTAAAAGTTTCAAATAATAACAGCAACGAAAACGGTGCTGTTATCATTTTGTATTTGGGTTTTTCAAATTAGCGATGCACTTTCTAAAAAGCGTTTAAATCATTACCTGCTTGTGTTCTTTTAGTTTATCCTTGCCCACAAAACATTTATAATTTTCCATTCGCCATTAAACATTCTCTACAACTTGCCTGAAATGATTTTGAAATGGCTTTACAAATTTCAAATACTCCATTTATTTTTTTATCAATTCAATATTGATGTCAAGATTAACTTGGTTTCCAACTAATAAACCACCTGCGGCTAAAGTGCCATTCCAAACTAACCCAAATTGGGTTCTGTCAATTGCTCCGCTTAGTTTAAACCCTGCTTTGGTATTTTTATATGGGTCAACCACAGTGCCTTTATAAACTACGTCTAATGTAATTTCTTTGGTAACTCCGTGCATGGTAAAATCACCGGTTAGTTTGTATTTGTTTGTACCACTGGGCTTAAATGATTTGCCCTTAAAAGTGATGTTGGGATATTTTGCTACCTCAAAAAAATCTGCCGATTTTAGATGTGTGTCTCTTTGTGCGTCTTCTGTATTGATGCTATTTACATCAATAGTAAAGTCAATTTTTGCATCTGAAAAATCAGCTTTGTCTGAAAGCACAGTTCCATCAAATTTGGTAAACTTTCCTTCTGTTTCGGAAATTCCAAAGTGTGAAATAGAGAAACCAACTTTAGCATGTGAAGCATCATAGCCCCATTTTTGCGTTTGTGCCTGTGATAAAATTGCTGTTGTTGCAAATGCTATTGCTACTATTATTTTTTTCATTTTGTTTAATTTTATGTGTAAATAATTTTGATTTTTTTTTAGGTTCTTAACCTACCATTGTATTTAAATTAAAACCTCCGTCAACCACAAATTCAGCCCCTGTTGTATAGCTTGAATCATCAGATGCTAAAAACAAAACAGTGTTAGCAATATCGTCAGACGAAGCAAATTTTTTCAACGGAACTTTGCTTTGTATTAAGGCTGCTGTTTGCGAAAGTTGTTCTTCATTCATTCCCACCTTTCCCCACAATGGCGTGTTTACAGGTCCTGGCGAAACTGTGTTTACACGAATGTTTCTTGGTGCTAATTCAATGGCAGCCACTCTTGCTAAAACATTTAATGCAGCTTTGCTTGCAGCATACACGGTTGTGTTTTCCATTGCATTGTAGGAATTGATTGAGGAAAGAAAAATAACTGATGCTCCATCGTTTAAAATGGGTAAAAACTTTTGAAGTGTAAATACTGCCCCTTTAAAGTTAATATCCATCATGGTATCAAAATCATTTTCAGCAATGGCAGAGATAGGTGCAAATGCTGCAATACCTGCATTGATGAAAAGCACATCAACTTTGCCAAGTTTGTTTGTTGCTTCTTTTACCAACTCATCAATGTGAGAAAGTTTGGATTGGTCGGAAACAATGCCAATTGCCCCGATGTTTTTAGCCTCTGCTTCAACTACATCTTTGTTTCTGCCCGTGATAATTACTTTCGCTTCTTGTGCAACTAATTGTTTGGCTGTTGCTAAACCAATACCGCTTGTGCCACCTGTAATGACAACTGTTTTGTTTTTGAAGTTTTGCATATTTTATATCGCTTAATTGTTTGCCAATATTGACGATACAAAAGTGCAGTGATTCACTGCCATGATATTAGAACAAAAACTACCTTATTCGGTATTTTTCGGAGATGGATTTTTTAAACGCAATGGGTGAAGTTCCTGTCTCAGTTTTGAAAAGTTTTGCAAAGTAGGAACTGTCAAAAAAATTAAGTTGCGAAGCAACTTGAGAAACCGTGTTGTCGGTGAAAGTTAATAGTCGTTTTGCTTCTAAAATACTCCTTGCTCTTATTACTTCCGTTGCAGTTTTTCCTGTTACCAATTTTATGATATGGTTTAAGTGATGTTGTGTAACATTCAACTTTGAAGCGTAATCAGTTGTTGTAATATTTTCTAAAAAATACCTGTCCAAAAGGTTTTTAAAGTTCTTGTATAGTATGATATATTTCTTTGAAACTTTTTTTTCACATTCTTTATCAACGCAACGCTGCACCTGTGCCAATAATATTTGCAAAAGCGATTGGCAAATTGTTAGTGAACTGTCGTTACGCTTATGCTCTGTGTAAAGCAAGTCAATGGTATGTTTGATTTCGTTGTAGCTTTTTCTATTGGGTTGAATAGATGCGTTTGAATAAAAGTTGTCTAAAAAACTAAGTTCAAAAAGTTTGTCGGTATTGTTGTGGTTCAGTAAAAAGAAATCAGCCGTAAACATAATGCTACCACCAATTATGGGTTTCCATTCTTCAAATAGGTGAAGCTGTTCGGGTGAAATGAAAAACAATGAACCCGATTTTATTTCGTATTCTTTGTAGTCAATAACCTGTTTGCTTTTCCCTTTCTCAATCCAAATGATTTCATAAAAAGTGTGTTTGTGCAAATCGTCCACATCTGGTTCTTCCATTTCTTCAAATCGGGTAATCTCAAATTCTGTTGGGTTGGTTGGTTGGTTGATAAAATGTCCGATAGTGTAGGAAGGGAAAATTTCTTTCATGGTTCAAATATCGGTAAAATTCGGAGATGGAGTTCATTAAGAAAGACAACTCTCTTTTAAATTCTCCTTGGAGTTTTCAAATTAGCGATGCACTTTCTACGAAGCGTTTAAAGCGTTGGTGATTGCACTCTTTTGACTTTGCCTTTGGGTTGGGTTTGTGTGTAGGCAGGCAAAGGCAGTGTCAGTTCAATTCTGCTTTACCAAAACCTACTGTGTCTCGATATGTTTGTGGGGAAATGTCAGTATTGTTTTTGAAAAGTCGGCTAAAATGAAATTCGTCAGAATATCCTAAATGCCAAGCAATTTCTTTAATTGGTTTACTTGTCATATACAATTCTCTTTTTGCTTCAATGATAATTCTTTCGGTGATGAGTTCTGTAAGCGTTTTATTGAAATATGTCTTTACTATTTTTGCTAATGCGTTTGGTGAGATGTTTAAAAGTGTTGCATAATCACTTGCAGAATGTTTTGTTTTGAAATTTTCTTCAATTGCAGATTTTAGTTTCCTTAACACAAATGGTGTTTCACTATCTGTAAATTTTGGTTGTCTGTTTGAGGTCTCTACTTTAAGTCTTGAGGCAGTTACTAAAATAATTTTAAGAATAAGAACTAACAATTCCAAATTTTCTTTTTGCTGTAATTCGCCAATTAGTTGTTCAATTAACAAGTTTAATTTATTTTTTGTTGTAATATCTATTTTGACAAATGGCTCCTGATAGATATTATTAAAAAGTACACTGTCACAATTTGTTTCTTTGGGATTACGATGAATGCAAAAAAAATCAGAATGAAATTGAATAGCTACACCGTTTATTTTTTTGTCAGTAGAAAGCAAAAAAGGTTGATATGGTGCAAAGGCAAAAAGTGTATTGGCTTCAAATAAGTATTCCGAAAAGTCTGCTTTTAAAAACCCTTCGCCTTCTTTATTCCAAATTATAGTGTAGAAATTGTTTCGTTGCAAGTGGTCAAAATGGCTATTGTCAGTAAATGAAAATAGCTTGAAAGCAAGATTTCCATTTTGCTGATTAATTATTGTATAGAGACAATCTTCTTTCATTTTGCAAATCTACAAATTTAGTTTCTTACGAATAAAAGGTGTTACAAAAAGTAATGACGGCACAACTAAAATACAGGCAATTAGCTAACTACGAAACCATTTATAAATAAAGTCAGTTTTAAATCCAACATTTACTGCTACCAATGTAAACGTTATATAACTTGTAACCACCAAGCCTGTTAATAATGCAAATTTAAAATGAGCTTTTGTCATATTATTGTTCACTAATTTTACTGGCAAAAAAAATATAGCCAAGCATAGGTAAATTTTCTACACTTCCTTTTATTAAAGATATTATTTGTCCACGATGATAAGAAGAGTGGTTTGTAATATGAAATATTGCATCTTTCTTACTCATTGTTCTAACCGTACCATCAATTGGGAAATTGAATGTAATTGCTTTTTCTAATTCAGCTTCGGTAATATTTTCTAAATAACCTGTCCAATTTGTATTGTTTTGTAGCAATAAATTTTCACATTCAGTAAGCGTTCTTTCTTGAAATAGATTTATTGATACCACTTCTTCCTTTAACCTATTTAACCAAATCAAGTTTGCAGAATTGATATGAGAAAAAAGCAGTAATGCTCTTTCGTTTAGTAGATTAGCTTGTTTTAAAGTTTGTAATAATTCCCAATTTGCCCAAAATTCAAACTGCATCTGTTTTAAAATTAGTTCCTTCATTTTATTCGAGTTTACTTTTTTCTAATGCAATATTAACAGCATCGTTCATATTTCCAAGCCAAGGTGTACCGTGTCCTGATAACATTGTTACATTTCCAATTTCTCTCAATAAGTCAAGAGAACGCATTGCTTGTTTGTAGTTGTTAGTCAAAACTGGATTTGTAATTTGCGGACTACCTAATTCTCCTGTCAATAAATTTCTTGTTACAATTGTGTCTCCTGTAATAATTACATTTCTATTTTCAAGTAGTAAACAAATTTCGCCATTTGTGTGTCCTGGTGTATGCAAAATTTTTGGTCTGCCTGGAATATCAAGTATTTGTCCATCTTCAACTATTTGCACTTTTGTTAGATGTGGTAATGTGAAAACACCATTTACGATTGCAACACCCAACATTTTTGCTGTATATGCTCGCCAAGCATTTGACAACAAACCAAACCAAGGCAATTGTAAGGGCTTGCAAGCCATTTTAGCATCTTCTTTGTGAACAAAAACAGTAACACCTGTATCCTTTCTTACTTTTTCTGCAAAGCCAATATGGTCAGCGTGAGAATGTGTAAGCACAATTGCTTCAATGTCTTTGCTTGTTTTTCCTAATGTTTGAAGTCCCTTTTTGTAAACTTTATGATGTCCGGGAAAACCCGCATCAACCAAAGTGAAACGTCCATTTTCTTCTATTAGATACCAATTGAATGGCCCACAATCAAAGTGGTGAATTCCTTTAGCTATTTCCATTTTTTTACCTTTTAATTATCTGTCTTAATTGACATTGCAAAAGTGCAATATCATTGTCTTGCTAAGAATGGATAATTAATGCTTTGAAATGGATGTTTTTTCAGGGTGGTGGGTGGGCTTTGATTTTCTGTCTGCTCAAATTCAGCAGGGTGTCTCATAGGGTGACGCATAACGGGCGGGACTTTAAGCAGTTGGGGAATGATCTTCCGTCGCGCGTGGCTTACTGCCACTGAACCAAAGTTACAAAAGTTGATGACATATTTTACTGACGAGCCGAGTTGGGTCGCCCTGAAGCTGAAGCTGGGATTTGTACTGTCGATGAAAAGATATATTCGTCAAGCCCCAATTGCACAAAACCTTTTGTGTGTTCGTTTTGTTTTTTTCAATTCTATATAGTGTAGGTCAAGGAAACAAGGCCTGCTGGGTAAGTCTTACTGTCAACAAGACGAAGATTAATTCTTTCTTTTATGTCACTAAATAAAGGTTTACCGCCGCCAAGTAAAATGGGATGTACTGCCAATCCTATTTCGTCAATAAGTTTATACTTTAAGAGAGAAGATGTCAAACTAGCTCCACCGAAAAGCCAAATGTCTTTTCCATTTTCCTTTTTTATTTTTTTTACTTCTGATTGAATGTCTCCCTTAACTAAGACTGCTCCTGATTTCACCTCTTTTAGTGTATTAGAGAAAACATACTCTTTGAGTTTTGGAAAACATGGCATAGGGTTGTCACCCATTGTTAAAGCAAGTTCGTAAGATTTCCTGCCTATAAAAATGCTGTCAATGCGGTTAAAGAAATCTGACATTCCATAATCTTGGTCGGTAAAACACCAATCGTACTCCCCATTTGGACCTTCAATAAATCCGTCCAAACTAACAGCAAGTGCTAATATTACTTTTCGCATAGTAGGGTCTTTTAATTCTAACTAACGTTTTCCTTTTGCATTAATTATCATTCTGTTACAAATCCCACGTCAGCCGGTTTTAGTTCCAATTTAGCAATGTTTTTTCTGATTCTTTCTACCA
>CAYHTC010000161.1:0-6227 GCA_964359445.1 uncultured Sediminibacterium sp.
AGTACCTGTAGCAGTTTATCTAATTCTATATAAGCGGAAGGGGGTAACTGACAGGCATTGGTAGCAAACCGGATATTGTTGAAAGTGCTTACTGCATTGAGTTCTACGGGTTGTAAATAAATATCTTTCCGGTAAATACTATCGGCCTCCTGCCTGCTTAATGCATACAGTTCACTATAAAATAAATAGCCTTTCCTGTTTACCGAAAAAGTATAATCCTTACCTGTTGGCAGGGTGATGAAGTATTCCCCTATTTCATCTGTCTGCAATTTCATTAAGGCAGTATTACTTGTATTATCAATGAGTTCTACCGATGAGGGCAGCGGTTTATTTGTTTTTTTATCCATCACTTTACCTTTTACATACAGGGTTCTGTAAGGGCGGATATCAGATCGCAGATTAAATTGATAAAGATCAAGGCCTCCGCGACTATCACTCCTGTCGCTGGCATAATAGGCGGTAAGGCCATCGGATGAAACAGCCAGACTGCCTTCATTTTCTATGGTGTTGATGGGGTATCCCAGGTTTTCCGGTTTGCCCCATTCGCCATTCATCCCTTTGCGTAAAATAAAAAGATCAGAGCCGCCATAACCCGGTAATCCGTTAGAAGTATAATACAATGTCTGATTATCTGCATGAATAAAAGGCGCCTGCTCATCACCGGCCGAATTAATATCCGGACCCATATTGATAGAGGGCCCCCATTTACCATTAGCCTGGCGATAACTTACATATAGATCACTGCCACCATATCCGCCAGGCTGTGTACTGATAAAGTACAATGCCCTTTTATCAGGAGAAAGTGTGGGACCGCTTTCATAAAAATCTGTATTGATATTGGGTCCCATATTCTGTGGCTCACTCCATCCTTCCGGCGTTAGGTAAGAAATATAAATATCAAAACTTCTATGACCCTGAGTGGATAGCTCACCCGCAAATACCATCCATTCACCATCCTGCGAAACCGAGAGCGCCCCCTTATTGGTTTCCATATTAATATCTCCCTCAATCATCTTCCATTGTCCGAATTGAGATTTATTTATGCGGCTTTCTATAAAGTCTTCTCTTCCCCGGGGATATTTACGGGTGTACACCAGTAAACTATCGGTAACCGTTACAGATGGATAATATTCTGAATGAATGGTATTAACACTGTCGCCAAGATTAACCGGCAAAAAATCATATTTGGTATCAGCATGTTCTAAAGCATAGCTGATGGCAAACGCGTAACATTGTTTTCGATACTGCGCGCTTTTGATACTTCTGTCGTTTAATTTGGGATAGGTTTCAAAAGCATTAACCGCTTTCAGGGCCTCATCAAATTTACCCAGTCCCGCTAAATTGATTGAATAAGGAAGGTTATAGATAAGAAAATAGGCACTGTCTTTACTTCTTGCTTTTTCATACAGTTTTACAGCCTGGCCGTATCGTTTTAGCTGGCCCAGCGCCCCGCCCAGGGAAAGATAGGCATCTACAAAATTGGTGTCTTCGCCGATAGATTCCATCAGTAAGGGAATGGCTTCTGTAATGGCGCCATCCTTTAATTGGTCCAGCGCCTTTTCGTAAAGTTTCACAGCCTTTGCTTTCACCTGTTCAGGATAGTACACCTGCGAAAAACAAAAGCCTGAAGCTGTTAACGCGAAAATGAGTATAACATATTTTATATGTTTTGTCATGCACACAAGTTCGATAAAACTGCAATAAGGGGGTGTTAAAATTAGGGTGCTGCCGCTGTTGGTTACCTGACCAACAATAACCTCTTAAGGCACATGAATATATTTATGCACCTGCAAACTCAGTTCCCATTGTGGATGGGCTTTAATATAATCGATCAGCAGGGGGGTTACTTCTTCGGCTTTCTCCCATTCAGGCTGCAGATATAATTTGCAACCGGCATTCACTTTTGCCGCGTAGGTTTCTGCCCAATCAAGATCGTATTTATTGTAAACCACTACTTTCAGTTCATTGGCGAGCGGAAGAATGGCTGCCAATGGTTCTTTGAATTTTTTGGGTGAGAGGCAGATCCAATCCCAGTTGCCACTGAGTGGCGATGAGCCGGAGGTTTCAATATTGGTTTCGAAACCCGCTTCCTTCAACTGATCAGTTAAACTATCCAGGTTATACAAAAGGGGTTCCCCGCCGGTGATCACTGCCAGTCTGCCCGGGTATTGAATAGCTTCTTTAACAATGTTGTTTATAGCTACTTGCGGATGTTGGGATGCATCCCAGCTTTCTTTAACATCACACCAGAAACATCCCACATCACAGCCGCCCAGCCTGATAAAATAAGCGGCACGACCCTGGTGAAAGCCCTCACCCTGTAAAGTGTAGAAAGCTTCCATAACAGGAAGGGGATTGGTATTTGAGGATGAGGTCATGAAATGTGCAAAGGGTTTAGAAGCGAATAGATATTGAATGTCGAAATAGCTGTTTTCATTTCATCATTCGATATTCGGTGTTCAACATTCTTTAGCTGTTCTGCCTGTATGCCTGCAATGTATTCTTCAAAAGCCCGGCAATCGTCATCAGCCCAACCCCACCGGGTACCGGCGTGATGGCCGATGTAAGGGGAGCTACTTCATTAAAAGCCACATCTCCCTTTATCCGAAATCCTTTTTTGGCGGTCGGATCATCTATGCGGGTTATGCCAACATCAATAACCACCGCGCCCGGTTTTACCATATCTGCTTTAACAAATTCAGGTCTGCCCAGTGCAGCTACCAGGATATCGGCCTGCAGACAGATCTCTTTCAGGTTTTGGGTATGCGAATGGCAGATTGTTACGGTGCAGTTACCCTGTTTTTGGTTACTGCTTAGTAAAATGCTCATGGGCCGGCCCACAATATTGCTTCGGCCGATTACAACGGCGTGTTTGCCTTTGGTTTCAATATTAAAATGCTCAAGCATGAGCATGATGCCATACGGAGTAGCGGGAATAAAAGTGGGCAGGCCCTGTACCAGTTTTCCCGCGCTGCTGGAGTGAAAACCATCTACGTCTTTGGCAGGATTGATGGCTTCTATTACTTTGTGTTCCCGAATCTGTTTGGGAAGGGGTAATTGAACCAGGATACCATCCACATCCGGATCTTCATTTAAGTTGGTGATTGCCTCCAGCAGCACCGGCTCATCCACCTCACTGTCCAGTCGGATTAAGGTTGATTTGATACCCGTTTCCTCACAGCTCTTTATTTTACTGGCCACATAGGTTTCACTGGCGCCATTGCTTCCAACAAGGATAGCTGCCAGGTGGGGTTGCCTTTTTCCGGATTGCGCCAGAATTTGGATTTCTGCCTGTAATACTTTTTTAACCGCTGCTGAGGCGATTTTGCCGTCTAATAATAACATAATCCCGCAAAAATATCTGAATTGCCATTCTTCCTGCCATTTTTTTTAGGCCTGCTGTTAACCGGCCCGTTTAAAGGTGTTCTCATTAAAAAATTTAAAATTTGACTAATACTATTAGGATATAATATATATAATATATTATTATATATTTTGTAAATCATCATTTAAAACATACAAAAAAAATATTATTAATTGTTTTTTGTATCTTTGCGCAGCATTTTGCCTGCTTCATAGGTCTTGGAGCAGTAAATCCGATGTTAACTGATTGTAAAATTTGTTGAATTAGTCTTTTTTTAACATTTAATCACTATTGGTTACATTCGTTCCTCAAGTTTACCCCAAAAATAAAAAAAACATGAAGAAAATTGTATCCACATTCGTAGTGGCGTTGCTATGTTTTTCGATAGCTGCCATTGCGCAGGTACGTCCGGTTACGGGTACCGTAAAAGATGATAAGGGAGATCCCATTCCCTCCGTCTCGGTTAAAGTTAAGGGAACCAGTACAACTGCCATAGCGGATGCGAATGGTGTATTTAAAATTAATGCAACAGACAATTCCGTGCTGGTTTTCTCAGCCGTAGGCTTCAACGATGTTGAACAAAAAGTGGGTAAATCAGCCTCTTTCAGCATCTCATTATCCAAAAACATTAATGAACTGGAAAATGTGGTGGTTACGGCACAGGGTATTAAAAAGAAAAGTAAAGAAATTGGTTATTCTTATGCCAGGGTATCTAATGACGAGATCAATGTTGGTCGTTCGCCTCAACTTACCCAGGCGCTTTCCGGTAAAGTATCAGGTCTGGCTATTTATACAGTGAATAATAGTGTTGATCCTTCTGTGAAAGTTGTTTTGCGTGGGTATCGCTCTTTAACCGGTAATAATGAAGCCCTGGTTGTTATTGATGGTATGCAAACCACTTCCACTATACTTGCCCTGCTCAATCCAAATGATGTTGAAAGCGTATCCGTCCTGAAAGGTGGACAGGCTGCCACTTTATATGGTTCCGCCGGTATCAATGGCGCCCTGGTTATTACTACCAAACAGGGTACCAAAAGCAGGCTGAAAGTATCTTACTCAAACGCTACCAACTTTGAACAGATTAGCTTCCTGCCTCAGTTCCAGGAAAAATATGGTTCAGGTTCTCAATATTATCCGTACAATTATGGCGACCCGCTATACGATGCGAATTATTTGAATCGTATGAAAGAAAACTGGCGCCCTTATGAGAACCAGCAATACGGTGATGCCTATGATGGTTCTTTGCGTCTTGCCGGACGAGTTTTGGAAGATGGCAGCAAATTGATTATTCCTTATGCGCATGTTGGCGATATCAGGAGAAAGAGTTTTGATATTGGCGTATCTACCAATAACCAGGTTAGCTTCCAGGGCGGAGATGAAACTTCTTCTTATTTCATGTCTGTTGAAAACCAGAAAATAAATGGTATTGTTCCAGGCGATCACAGCGACAGGACCGGTGTTCGTGTGAAGGCTTCAAAAGACTATGGTAAACTGTCAACCAGTTATAACGCAAGTTTTACCCAGATTGCTTACAACAGAACCACTTCAGATTTTTATAATGATATCATCAATACCGCTTCATGGGTTGATTTGACTACCATGCGCGACTGGCGTTCTAATAAGTTCGCTAATCCAAACGGATATTATAATGATTATTACAATAACCCGTATTTCAACAAGGATATCCGCAGGGCGAAATATAAGGATGCCAATATCCAGGGTAACATTGAAATCGTTTATCATGCATTGCCCTGGTTGCAGATATTTAACAGACTGGGTATAATGAATAATTCAAGAACCGGTAAGAATACTATTGAGAAATTCCAGTATTCAGACTGGGCCAAGAACAGTGCCTCTATTCCCGCACCTTTCGATCACTACGATGATTATCCCGGTATCTACCGTGCCATCTCTGATATAGTGGGTGGGGTATTGGATTACTCTGTTACTGAGAATGTGGTGAATAATGAATTTCAAGTCCGCGCTCAGAAAGATCTGGGCTGGTTTGAAAATAAGTTAACCTTAGGGTATAGTATTTACCAAAGAACTACTAAAGGGATTACTATTGGATCCAGCTCTATCGTGGTACCGGGTGTTTACAACGTTGATAACAGGCAGGGTAATTTGTATGGTGGTGAAGGCAATACTACAGAACGCAAGTTTGGTTATTATGGTGACCTGACCACTAACCTGAAAAAAATGGAGTACCTGAGTCTGAACCTGACGGCCCGTTACGATG
Organism: uncultured Sediminibacterium sp.; assembly: GCA_964359445.1. Lineage (GTDB taxonomy): Bacteria > Bacteroidota > Bacteroidia > Chitinophagales > Chitinophagaceae > Sediminibacterium. Next base: position 5,604 of record CAYHTC010000161.1, read on the forward strand.
CCACTTCCAGGTTCTTCAAGCCTACCAGGTCTGCCAATCAATACTCTTACCTGTATTATGGCGCCGCTCTTTCTTTTATTTTAACAGACGCCGTTCCTTCATTGAAAGGAAGATTATTGAACTATGCGAAATTGCGTACTTCATACAATAAAAATGGTAACGATAATATCCCTTTGTATGGTCTTGACCTCACGTATCCCAATGGAAATAACTTCCCTTATGGTAATACGGTGGGTTTATCGGTTGGTAACGTATTGCCCGATGCCAATCTGAAACCTGAATTTGTTACTTCTACAGAAGTAGGGGGTGAATTTAGCCTCTTAAACAACCGGATAAACCTTGACGTATCATGGTATAATCAGAAGTCTATTGGTCAGGTACTGACTGTTAAAGTGCCTAATTCAACAGGGTTCAATAACTTGCTGATCAATGTGGGTGAAGTGAAAAATTTTGGTTATGAAGCTGACCTGAAAGTTCAGATACTGCGCGATCGTAAGATTAAATGGGATGCCAGTATTAAATACTCTTACAACGATAATAAAGTGGTGAGCCTGTATCCTGGCATTGCCGCCTTCGCTTATGGTGGATATAGTTACGCAACTTCAAACGTAGTATTGGGAGAGC
>CAYHTC010000162.1:0-6204 GCA_964359445.1 uncultured Sediminibacterium sp.
TTTTGATAAAGGAAAAGATACCGATGTATGGGCACTGAAGAATAATTATGTAAGCGTGGTACCCGTTCAGTTCGACCTCACCAATTATGAACTGAAAAAGAAATTAGAAACCAACTGGACATTCTGATGCTGCAAAAAGACAATCTCATTTTTGGTTTGATATTAGGCTTTCTGGCGCCCGTACTGGGTTTTGCCGCCTATTACCTGATAAAGTTCCGTTTGTTTACGGTAAAAGAATTTTTTGAGGTACTGATCATGCAGAAATCATTGATCTCCGGCATCATCAGTATCTGTTTATTTTCTGATGCAGTGGTGTTTACGCTTTATATAAACAAGCATAAAGACAAGACAGCTGCCGGTATTTTTATCGCAACCTGTATTTATGCAATTATAGCGCTCGGCTTTAAATGGCTTGCCTGAAATTTTTCAGGAAATAATGGAGGTTCCTGTTATGCCGGATCCAATTTGGCCAAAGATTCCGGAACAAAGAAAGTGATGGATTGCCTCTTCTTTGGTTCCGTAACCTGGATCGTTATCTGCTGTTACCTCACTGATTGTTCCAGTTTTACTAATCACAAAGGAAACTACTACCGTGTACTTGCCGGGAGGGCCACCATTGTTCTTAACGCGGTTGTTAGCATGGCAACTATTTTTTAGTTTGCTTGATCTGTTGTAAAAGCAATTCCAGTTCCTTTACGCTGATGTCTTTCTGTTTCACCATAAAAGAAACTGCATCACTAAATGAGCCTTCAAAATAACCCTCTACTAAATTGCGTATTGTTCCTGAAGAATAGGTTTCTTTAGATACGAGAGGATAATACTGATGTACTCTTCCAATGGGTGTAACCCCTACAAATCCTTTATCCACCAATATTTTTACAATGGTGGCAATGGTATTGGAATGTGGCCTGGGTGCCGGCTGTGCTTCAATGATGTTTTTCAGGAATGCCTCTTCCAGTTTCCAGATGCTTTGCATGATCTGCTCTTCCGCTTTGGTTAATGGTTTCATTGGGGAATGATTTAATAAACCAAATTTAAAACTAATTACTTAGTTTTCAAACTATTTTTTTAGTTAAAAGAAAAACAGTTTGAAAACCCACCCACCCGAAAGCGGAAACCATGTTGTATTTTGCGGCTTCATCTAATTCCCATCCAGGAGCATGAAATACTATATCATTTCCGGTGAAGCCAGTGGCGACCTGCATGGCAGTAACCTGGTCAGGGAGTTGCACCTTCAAGACCCCCAGGCGTCTATCCGCTGCTGGGGTGGCAACCTGATGCAGGAAGCCGGAGCTACCCTGGTAAAACATTACCGCGACCTTGCCTTTATGGGCTTTTCGGAAGTTATCAAGAATCTGCCCGTCATTCTTCGCAATATTGGTTTCTGTAAACAGGATATCCTTTCATTTCAGCCGGATGTTTTGGTATTGATTGATTACCCCGGTTTTAATTTACGCATCGCAGAATGGGGTAAGAAACAGGGATTTAAAATCGTTTATTATATCTCCCCGCAGGTATGGGCCTGGAAAGAAAACAGGGTTAAAAAAATGAAACAGTTCATCAACAAAATGCTCTGCATCATTCCTTTTGAAAAAGATTACTATAAAAATAAGTGGAACTGGGAAGTGGAATATGTGGGGCATCCGTTAGTGGAGGTGATTGAAAAGAAACAGTTAGGAGTTAGGAGTTGGGAGTCTGGAGTTGGGAGTCGTGAGATGGAAAAAAACTCCAGACTCCCAACTCCTAACTCCCAACTCATCGCCCTTCTTCCCGGCAGCCGAAAACAGGAGATCGCTAAAAAACTTCCTATTATGCTGGAAGTGGCCAAATCTTTTCCGGATTACCAGTTTGTGGTGGCACAGGCGCCGGGGTTAGAGAATGATTTTTATCAACCATTCATGGAGCCTTATCAAAATGTATCTTCTGTACAAAATAAAACCTACGACCTGCTGCTGAAAGCGAAAGCAGCGCTGGTTACCAGCGGAACAGCAACTTTAGAAACGGCCCTCTTTGGTGTTCCGGAAATTGTCTGTTACAAAGGAAGCCCCATCAGTTACCAGATTGCCAAACGACTGATCAAAATAAAATACATCTCTCTCGTTAACCTGATCATGGATAAAGAAGTAGTGAAAGAATTGATACAGGATGAACTCACCACTGCGAATCTCGTAAAAGAATTAAAGCTGTTGCTGACAGATGGAACGGGAAAAAAACAATTGGAAAAAGATTATGCGGACCTGAAAAAATTATTGGCAGCCGGCGGGCATGCTTCCGCGAAAGCAGCGCAGGAAATTATTGAGATGATCCGTTAATGTATCCGTACTTATGGATGATACACCATACCCCGAATCGTTAACAGGCGATAGCAGATCAGCAATAACAGCATGCATTATCTGAATAGCGGTAGTATCAACCGCTTGAAGAGTATTATTAACAGTACCACCAAAAACATAAGAATCGAAAACCGGTTCATACCATGCATATACTTCATCCACCTGGTACGTGGCTCATTGGGATCTCTTTTTTTGAGGTAGAGGTATTCGGATAGTTGTTTCCAGATGCCCATTTTGGTTTATTGGTTTATTAGTTTATTGGTTTGCAACCATTCTCCCAGAAACCGGGATATCTGTGCCGTTTCAATGATAAAACCATCATGCCCAAAAGCAGAATCAATTTCTATCAATTTGGCATTAGGTATATGTTCTGCCATAAAACGCTGCTCGTCCGGCGGACATAAAATATCGCTTCGGATACCCATAATGAAAGTAGGTTGTTGAATGGATTGTAAAACTTTAATCAGGTCACCGCCCCTTCCTCTGCCTAAATGATGGCTATCCATCGCTTTCGTAAGCAACCAGTAACTAAACGCATTAAATCGTTTCACCAGTTTATCGCCCTGGTAATTCAAATAAGAAGAAGCTTTAAAATGATCTGTTTTTTCCGGATCAGGATCTGTTTGTTTTTCCTGGAAAGTATTATAGTTACGATAGGTAAGCATGCCTATGGCCCTTGCAGCTTTCAATCCTTTGTCCCCGGCCGTGGCACTATGATCAAGCCAACTGTGATCAGCTTCAATGGCTAATCTTTGTGCCGTATGCACTGCCACACCCCAGGCGCTTTCAGAAGGAGAAGTGGCAATCAGGAATTGTTTTTCAATCACCTCCTTTTCCATCACCGTCCATTCCAAAACCTGGTAGCCCCCCATGCTGCCCCCCATGAGCAATGCAATTTTATCAATACCCAAATGCTTACGCAGTAGAATAAAAGCCGATACCATATCGCGGATAGTAACCAGTGGAAAACTGGAATAATAGGGTAGATTTGTTTGGGGATTAATACTAACGGGCCCTGTAGAACCATAACAGGAACCCGGCATATTAGCACAAACAATAAAATATTTTTCAGGATTGATCAAACATCCCTCACCAATCAATCCCTTCCACCAGTCTGCCGCGTTGGAACTGGCCGTCAATGCATGACACACCCATACCACATTATCTTTGGCAGCATTCAATTGGCCATAAGTATCATAGGCAATACGCAAACCCGGTAACACGGTTCCGCTTTCTAAACTAAAGTCCTGCTGATGATCAAAAAATTTCATACTTATTATTCCGCTTTCAGTAGCAAAATAAGGGTATGGATAAATTACATTTGCATAAATCTTTAAAATGACCAGAATTGAGATCAACCGGGTAAATGATGCCTATGCCTTTGAAGCCACCAATACTAACGGTCATTCGTTTCTGATGGACGCTGCAGTAGGCATAGGCGGGCTACTACCGGCAGCCGGTTGTTCCATTGAATGGGAGGTAGCAGTCATCAACTAATTAAAACTACAAACATGTCAGAACATATTCAAACCAACGCCATCCGCATACAAACACCCAGAACCCATGAAATGGAACATTCCACGCCTATGTTCCTCACAAGCAGTTTCTGTTTTGATAATGCAGAGGAGATGCGTGCCGCATTCGCGGATGAAACGGATGATAATATTTACAGCCGCTTCAGCAATCCCGGTGTACAGGAATTGATTGATAAAATGTGTGCCATGGAAGGCGCGGAAGCCGGTTATGCTACCGCATCAGGCATGAGCGCTGTGTTTGGATCGTTCATGGCGCTGTTAAAACAGGGCGATCATCTTTTATCCTGTAATGCTATTTTTGGAAGCACCCATACCGTGATCGCCAAATATTTACCTAAGTATGGAATTGAATATTCTTATATCGGCGTAAACGCAACCGAAGCTGAGTGGGAAGCAGCTATCAGGCCCAATACTAAAATGATTTACCTGGAAACACCCACTAATCCGGGACTGGATATACTTGACCTGGAAATGATTGGTCGCTTGGCTAAAAAACATAGCATCATTTTTAATGTAGACAATTGCTTTGCCACACCTGTAAATCAACAACCTATTGCTTTTGGCGCCGACCTGGTTGTTCACTCTGCTACCAAATGGCTGGATGGACAGGGCCGTGTATTAGGTGGCGTAGTTGTTGGCAGGAAGGATTTGATTAAAGAAATTTATTTATTCTGCAGAAGCACCGGACCGGCTTTATCGCCTTTTAATGCATGGGTATTGAGTAAGAGCCTGGAAACGCTCGATGTACGCATGGAGCGCCACGCAGGCAATGCTTTGTTCATTGCACAGTCATTGGAAAACCATGCCCGGATTACTTCTTTACGATATCCTTTCTTACCCAGTCATCCGCATTATGCCATCGCGAAAAAACAAATGCAGAATGGCGGCGGTATCGTTTGCTTTGAACTAAAAGGCGGACTGGATGCGGGCAGAAAATTTCTGGATAACTTACAAATGCTTTCTCTTACTGCCAATCTCGGGGATACCAGGAGCATTGCATCACACCCCGCCAGTACTACCCATGCCAAATTATCGGAAGCGGAAAGGCAGTTCGTAAACATCACCCCCGGCCTAATCCGGATCAGCGTAGGTCTTGAACATAAGGATGATATTCTGAAGGATATTTTACAGGCCCTGGAAAAAATTTAAATAATCAGGGGTGGTTATTCAGCGTGACTGCATTGTCCGATTTGAGAACAAATGGGTATTTGATGATATTGAGTATGTACTAAATGAGATAAAAAAAACACTTCAAAAAATAATTTCTGCCCCATCTCAATTATTAATTAATCTGTTTAACCGCCACCGCAATTTTCGAATCAGCCGTTCCATAATACAGGAACCACTTGTCCTGGAATTGTGCCAGGCCTTCTATAAAACAAACCCTGTTTACCTGTCCGGTTAATTCATATGGTTTATCGGGTTGCATAAAATTTTTATACAGTCGCTTAATTACTTTAACAGGATCATTTTTATCTATCAATACCTGTCCTGCTGCATACGTGCCCTCAACCAAACTGCTATCACCTGTTGATTGAATGTTGCGACCATTGTATAGTAACAGAATGCCCTGATCGGTTAGTATGGCGGGTGGACCGGGCTCTACAAGGTCACTGTCGAATTTTTTATTTCTGGTGGCGACAACTATTTTCAGATCAGGCATCTTAAAGGCCTCCCCTTTTAAAGGAACCGGAGGTTGCTCACCATCCTTTATCTCAACAGGTATCCAATGAATTAAGTCATCTGAAGTAGCGGCCCAAATAAACTGGTCGCCCCAATACATCCAGTACTTTCCATTTATTTTCGTGGCGATAATTTTTCCATTCAGGTATTGCGAAACAATACTTCCTGATTTTGACCATTTGTTGAGGTATTTACCCTGGTATGCATCTGCAAATACCGGTCCGTATTTGGTCCAGTGTAACAGGTCATTCGACGTAGCCACCAGCAACCTGGCTACTTTACCATCATACGCAGTATAGGTCATATAATAGGTACCCTTCCCGTCTTCTACTACTCTCGGATCTTCGCAGCCACCCTGCCATTCATATTTTTTATAGGCATCATTATCAGGATAAAAAACGGGTTGGGCCATTCTGGTAAAATGAAAACCATCATTACTTTCAGCTAATCCAATACTGGAAGTGCCACCAGGCAGTCCTACCATATCCTGGGCACGATACAGCATATATATTTTATCCTCTTTCACTACTATGGCAGGATTGAATACGTCTTTTTTATCCCAGGCTATTTGCATTTTAAGGATAGGATCCATAAACATATTCTTACCCGGACTCAATACGGGGTTAACGCTGTCTGCATTATCAAAAGAGAGC
>CAYHTC010000163.1:0-4858 GCA_964359445.1 uncultured Sediminibacterium sp.
CGATAAAAATGATCTGTCGCCAACGATTGTCATACACCGGGGGCACAGTTATTATTTACGGGAAACCATCCATCGTTTACCAAAATCGGCCAAACTGGTTTTACTGGGAAGTTGTGGAGGGTATCAAAAGCTGAATGAAATTTTAAAGATTTGTCCTGCCGCTCAAATCATTTCCTCCAAACAGGTTGCCGCCGGTGTAGTAAACCAAAGCCTGATAGATGCCATTAGTGAAAAACTACGGGCAGGTAAGGACCTGAACTGGGATCAACTATGGAAAACCGTTCAGGTAAGGGTGGGAGCAGGCTATAAAGATAAATTCGATGATTATATCCCGCCACATAAAAACCTGGGGGCCATCTTCATAATGGCATACGATAAGGTTTGGAAGAAGGATTAAATCATATTGAATAAGTATTTTCTACTACAGATAAGGGTTATGAACCTTCTCATATCCAATGGTAGTAGCCATTCCATGACCCGGATACACGATTACCTCATCCGGCAATACAAATAACTCTTCGCGGATACTCTTTAGTAAAGTCTCATGATCTCCCCCCGGCAGATCGGTGCGCCCGATGCTTTCACGGAATAACACATCGCCGCCAATCAGCAGTTGTTGCTTTTCGCAATAAAAACAAACACTTCCCGGAGAATGCCCGGGTGTAAGTATCACCCGCAGTTCATCCTCTCCTAACCGGATGGTATCGCCGTGGTTCAGGAAATGAAGCGGTCCGCTATAATTTTCAAAAGGCAGGCCCCATTTTTCGCCGGACAATGGCGCCAGTTGTAACATTTGTTCCTCTTTCGGGTGTAGCCACAATTCAAGCCCCCAGGTATCATAAACCCATTGATTGCCAAAAACATGATCCAGGTGGCAATGTGTGTTCAGCAACCTTTCCGGCTCTAATCCAGAATCATTGATGAATTTTTTTAACGTTTCCTGTTCAGCGCTGAAATAACATCCGGTATCAATTATAATAGCTTTGCCCTGCTCATTGTACAGGAGATAGGTATTTTCACGTACGGGACTGAATGTAAAGAACCTGACCTTGATCATATCGGTATTTTTACCTGCTTTTAATGGTAATTGACTAATTTTAAAACACTAAAGTTCGGATATGCAATTGAATCGAATCACCAAATGGATCTTTTTTGTGGGTTTTCTTTTCCCTTTCTTTTGCCTGGCCCAGGTAAACACTGTTGAGTTTGGAAAAAACCGTGTTCAGCATAAAAAATTTATCTGGAAATTCTATCAGTCACCCAATTTCAACACCTATGTGGCACAAGGTGGTGTAGAACTGGGAAAATTTGTAGCGCAGGTAGCAGAAGAGGAATTACATTCCATAGAAAATTTCATTGAATACTCTTTACAGCGCAGGGCTAATATTGTTATCTATACTAATTACAATGATTATAAAAGCAGCAATATTGGTTTGGGAAGTGATTGGCAGAACTCGGGTGGACTTACCAAACTGGTCAATAATAAGTTGGTGGTGTATTTTGACGGAAATCACGAACACCTGAAAAGGCAGGTTCGGGAAGGTATTGCAAAGGTATTAACCGATAACCTGTTGTTTGGAGATGATATTGGTGAGTTTGCCAGTAACCAGGCCCTGCTCGATTTACCTAAATGGCTGGTAGATGGATATGTTGCCTATACTGCAGATAACTGGAATACAGAAAAGGATGACGAATTAAAGAGCGCCATACTGGGTGGCCGTTACAATTCTTTTTACCAGTTCGCTTTTGAAAAACCGTTGCTCGCGGGGCATGCTTTCTGGTATTATATCGGGGAAAAATACCGTAAAGAAAATATCACCTATTTATTATACCTGGCCCGCATTTATAAAAACCTTAATAATGCCTGTTTGCGTGTTTGTAAAAAGAAATTCAAAGAGGTACTAACAGATTTTATGCAGTATGAACAGGAAGTGTATTCAAAAGATATCCGCCAGCGGCGTAACCAGCCAAAGGGGCAGTTGAATGTTTCAGAAGATATTTCGAAGAATGATTATTTCCGTTTTCAGGCCAATCCCAATCCCAAGAGTACCACTTATGGCGTGGTAGAATTTAAAAAAGGCCAGTACAGCGTAAAGCTGATGGAGAATTTCTATGACGGCAGAACCTTATTAAAAATAGGCGTACGAACCAACCAGGGTGATATCAATCCTACTTATCCGATTCTTGCCTGGGATGTGAAAGGCACCCGTTTACTGGTAATTTATTGGGAGGATGGCAAAACAAAAATGTTTGTGTATGATATCTTCGCGAAATACAAAAGATACAAACAGGAGATTACCGGCCCTGACCAGGTACTGGATGCAACTTTTATGCTGGATGGCAATACACTGTTATTAAGCGCGGTGAAGAACGGGCATTCAGATATTTATACTTACAAGATTGAAGAACAAAAATTAGTTCAGGTTACGAATGACGTGTATGATGACCTTGACCCTACGTTTGTTGCTTTCCCTAACCGGACCGGAATTATTTTCTCATCCAATCGCCCTGGTCCGGATGCCCCAAACCAGGATACGGTGTTGCCATCCAAATATCATTTCAATGTTTTTATGGTAGATATTCTGAACAACAGTAAGCAGAAACAACTGACGCAGCTAACCAATGTAAAAACAGGAAATGCACGGTATCCGATGCAATACAATACCAACCATTTTACTTATGTATCTGATGAGAATGGAATTGGCAACCGGTGGGCCGGATTTTTTGCAACACAGCGTACAGGGCTGGATACCTTGTATTATGTGGGTGATGAACTATTGCGTAATCCGTCAAACAAAGAATTTGATTCAACCTTACTTGCCTGGCAAAAACAGGAGCCTGATAGTGTAAGTTATTTCCAGGTGTATAAAGATTCTACCTATACTTTTCCTATCACCAACTACCAAAGTTCTTTATTGGAAACACGTATAGCGGGAAACAATGGTTTGGTAAGCGAAGTAAGAAGAGAAGGCGATTTTAAATTCCTGTATAAACTGAAAGTGGATGAGAATGCGCTGAACAAACGCAATGTGAATGCACGTCCTACGGAATATGTTCGCAAGCTAACAGCAGAAAAGAAAGCAACAGAAGGCCGGGCCATTATTTACAATAAACAGGCGGCATCGGATACGGCCAATAAAGGAAAAGATATTTTCCAGAATGAATTTGCCGATGAAAAACCGGACAGCAACAGTACTGTACTACAAAATAATCTGCTAACCATACCTGTAAAAACATCGGTACTCTCTAAATCAAGACTATTCGATTATCGTCTCAAATTCAGCTCTGATTATATATTAAGCGGGTTTACCAATAATATTTTAGTAAACCGCTACCAGCCCTATGCAGGCGGTTCGGGACCGATACAATTGAATAATGGTAACGATTTCAACTTCACTTTCCGGGTAGGCGTAAGTGACCTGATGGAAGATATAAAATTTGTAGGCGGTGTACGTTTCGGCACAACACTTAGCGATAAAGATGTGTTCTTTACCTATCAAAACCTGAGAAAGCGGATAGACTGGGGATTTACTTATTACAGAAGTAACGTAACCAACTTCTTTAATACTTCCTTCAACAGCGTTTTGTATACCAACCTTTACCAGGCAAATTTTGCCTATCCTTTTAACGAAGTAAAAAGTTTTCGTGCAACAGTTGGCTTGCGAACAGACAGGGGTGTGTTACGATCCTATGATAATAATTCCGGATTACCCGATCAGGGTGCGTTGAAGTATAATGATACGGTAACCAGGTATATTGTGTCGCGCTTTGAATATGTGCATGATAATACCATCACACCCACACAGAATATATGGGTGGGTCTTCGTTACAAAGTATATTTTGATGTGAATATGCCAACCTTCAAAACTTTGGTGAATAATGGCAAAGCCACGCTGAACTTTGGATTTGACGGAAGGTATTATCATAAAATTTACCGGAACTTTATTTGGGCAGGGCGTGCCGCCGGTGATTTTTCATGGGGCGGTCAAAAGATATTGTATTATTTGGGAGGAGTGGATGGATGGATAAGTCCGCAGTTTAACCGTAACCAGCCCGCGGCGGATCAGACGTATGCGTTTCAATCCCTTACGTTAAATATGCGCGGGTATAACCAGAATATCGCTAACGGAAATAACGCGGTGGTGATTAACAGTGAGTTCCGTTTCCCCATTTTCTCTACGCTCATCAACAGGCCAATCAATAATGCGTTCCTGCGAAATTTCCAGTTGGTACAGTTTGTAGACCTGGGTACCGCCTGGAATGGCAAATACAATGGTATCAAACGTCCGGGAGAAGTAATCACTGCGCCCAACACACCGGTACTGGTAAGAATTGACGCGGGAGGGCTCGGGCCTTTTGCGGGTGGCTATGGTTTTGGCATCCGCAGTACTTTATTGGGCTACTTTATGAAACTGGATGCCGGCTGGCCGATGAAGGGTGTATTTGTGGGTAAGCCTGTTTGGTATTTTGCATTAGGGTTTGATTTCTAAATAAAATTCTTTTTTCAAACAGGCATATAGGGGTTCTCTGTATAAAAGATCACCAATAAAGAATATCAGGAAATATTTAGTGTAGCAAGGATGACCGCAACAAGAGATTTGAAAGAACTGGTTGAAAAAGGCGTTTTAAAATCATCTGACACAAAAGGTGCAGGCTCTTATTATGAATTATGAATTGCACCATGATTGCCTCATAATTGCATCATCATCATCAAGTGGACAGACTCTGAGCAATAGAGCAGCCGCTAACATTCATCCGGGTTGAAGAGCTACTCCATACAATCACAGTATTTTGTGCGGCAGATAATCGGAGAAGTTAAAATCTATATTCAAATTTGCCATGCTCTTCAGAGCGTGGA
>CAYHTC010000163.1:4868-6200 GCA_964359445.1 uncultured Sediminibacterium sp.
GGATATTCTCATTATTTAATATTGGGACTTTAGTCCCGCGAGTGCGAAACTTTGCCATGTAGTTTTTGAAACGTCCTCGCAAGAACGCCCCCGTTATTGCGGGGAATGAAGCAATCTCTTATTTTATGTAGTTAGCTTGTTTGTAATGTGTGGTAAAATATATAATTTACGTGTGCATTACTTACAATCCCAGTATGATTTTCAATAAATGGATGTAAATTTGAAGGTTGCCTGATAAACTATTTTTAAATTTTCTTTTTTGAAACGTTCCCGTATGGAAATTCACAGAAAAGGAGTGTTAGATAAAATGTAGTCCTAATGAATGTAAATATAGGAACACCTTTTTTTTCCGGTTTCGATGTAGATCCGGGGCTTGAATGGCAAATGTCAAGGGCAGAGAAATATTGCCTGATTAATTTACTGGAATGCTTACAACCCGAAGCAGCCATCGAGATTGGGACTTATAAGGGGGGGCAGTTTACAGGTTATCAACAGGTATTCGGAAAAAGTGTATTCAATTGATATAAGTAAAGCGCCAAAGAATTTTCTGGAGAATAAATTTCCCGAAGTAACATTCATTGTTGGTGAAGGACATAACACTGTTTTAGAAATATTCAGGGAGATTGAAGAACAGAACAAAAAATTAAGTTTTATCCTGGTGGATGGGGATCATACAAAAAAGGGGGTCATGAGAGACCTTACTGTCATTCTATCCTATCCTCATAAACACCCATTGACTATTATCCTGCATGACAGCTTTAATCCACAATGCAGAAAGGGGATTAAGTCAGTTGATTATTCAAAATACCCGATGGTGGAATATATAGAGCTGGATTATATTACCGGCGCCTTTTGGCATAACGAAACTTACAGGGAGATGTGGGGTGGTTTCGCAATGATTAAGTTGAACCCTTTGAAAAAGGAGGCAGGAGTGGAAATTAATGAATGTCAGAAAAGGTTGTTTCGAAATACTTATCCCGCTTCAGTACATTGGTTTAAGGACCCTTTACAGTTGTTATCACCTTTAAAAAAGTTTCTATATAAGAAACTGGGCAAATCCCATAAATCAGCCATCTATGATAATTTTGATCAATAAGCCGCATTAGCATAAGATGGCCTCTGTGATTTTTCTTTTGATCGTTTTATTACCTGCCAACCGTATTTATCAGGAAGTTTTTAACCACTCCATTATGGAGACCGTTTAGTTTATTCAATTACGCCGATAAGGCAGTCCACAGATTGCTTCGTATCCTCGCAATGACGGCCCCCCCGGCGGTTAACTCATCAGGATAATATGCTTGCAAAAGGTCGCCACGAAACAGATTAGCGTCA
>CAYHTC010000164.1:0-6194 GCA_964359445.1 uncultured Sediminibacterium sp.
AACGATAGTAGCCCACAAAAAAAAGGAAGTTGCAAAGCATAAATCGGAAATGTCTGTTTCGGAACTGGAAAAGGCCAAATACTTTTTACATGAACCTTTATCATTAAAAAAGTTTCTGCTTGACCCGTCTAAAACGGGCATTATTGCTGAATTTAAAAGGAAATCTCCCAGTAAGGGTATCATAAATGACCGGGTAACGGTGGAAGAAGTTACTACCGCTTATGCAAAATATGGCGCTTCGGGCATTTCTGTTTTAACGGATCATGAATTTTTTGGTGGTTCTTTAAACGATCTTATGGCAGCCACCATTAATGAAGTACCCCTGTTACGTAAGGATTTTATGGTAGATGCGTACCAGGTCTTTGAAGCCAAAGCCTATGGCGCGGAAGTGATTCTACTGATCGCTGCCTGTTTAACAACCGCTGAAGTAAAATTGATGGCTGCTTTGGCAAAAAGTATGCGAATGGAAGTTTTACTGGAAATACATAGCCGGGAAGAGTTGGACCATATTTGTGATGAGGTCGATTTTGTTGGTGTAAATAACCGTAACCTCAAAACATTTGAAGTTAATATTGATACCTCACTGGATCTTATTAACAAGATACCCAGTGAAAAGCCTGCCATCGCGGAAAGTGGTATCAGTGCTGTGGATACTATTGTAACTTTACGGAATGCCGGTTTCAGGGGTTTTCTGATTGGTGAAAACTTTATGAAACAAACCAGTCCTTCGATTGCTTTTGCTGATTTTGTTAATCAACTAAAAGCAACATAATATGCGTATCAAAGTTTGTGGTATGACAAGCGCCGGGCAGGTATTGCAACTGGATGATATGGGCGTTGAATTTGCCGGATTCATATTTTATCCAAAGTCGCCGAGGTATGTATATAAGTTTATGTCGCGGCAAGAGATAAAGAAAATAAAAGGCAGGGGCATTAATAAAGTGGGTGTGTTTGTGAATGCCCCGGTGGAAGAAGTATTGCAGGCCGTAGATGATTGTGGCTTATACCTGGTACAACTGCATGGCGATGAAACGCCAAAATATTGTGAGAAAATAGCCGATTATGTGACTGTAGTAAAAGCATTTCGTTTGCGGGAGAATGAAAATGTTTTATGGAAAGTAAAAGACTATCGTGATATCGCGGATATGTTTCTCTTTGATACCGATGGCGCGGGTTATGGCGGAACGGGCCGGAAGTTTGACTGGAAGATGCTGCAGGGACTGAATATTGGCAAGCCGTTTTTTTTGAGTGGGGGAATTGAACCGGGTGATACGGATAAGCTAAAAGAATTTGTAAAAGACCCTGTAGCAAAGGACCTTTTTTCGATTGATGTGAACAGTAAGTTTGAAATTTCTCCCGGTATAAAGGATATGAATAAAATAAAGGATTTTATTACAGCGATAAAACAGGTCTGACGAAAAAGATTATACATGACAACAAAAGAAACTTATCAAAACCCTGATGCGCAGGGGTATTATGGCCAGTTTGGCGGAGCCTATATTCCTGAAATGCTGCACAGGAATGTGGCAGAACTGAAGGCAAGGTATCTTGATATCATGTATGAAGCCGCTTTTCAAAAAGAGTTCCGGCTTTTGCTGAAAGATTATGTGGGAAGGCCCACACCACTGTTCCTGGCAGAGAGGTTGAGCGGAGAATTTAATGCCGCTATTTACCTGAAGCGGGAAGACCTTTGTCATACAGGCGCCCACAAAATAAATAATACCATTGGCCAGATTTTATTGGCCAGGAAATTAGGTAAAACCCGCATCATTGCGGAGACCGGCGCCGGCCAGCATGGGGTGGCCACAGCTACGGTGTGTGCTTTAAAAGGGATGGAATGTATTGTGTATATGGGTGAAAAAGATATTGAAAGGCAGGCCCCCAATGTAGCAAGAATGAAAATGCTGGGCGCTAAAGTGATTCCGGCAACCAGTGGCAGCAAAACACTGAAAGACGCGACGAATGAAGCTATTCGCGACTGGATCAATAATCCTGTTGATACACATTATATCATCGGGAGTGTTGTGGGTCCTCATCCTTATCCTGATATGGTGGCACGTTTTCAAAGTGTTATCAGTGAAGAAACGAGATGGCAGTTAAAAGAAAAAACCGGCAGTGAATTGCCAACGCATGTATTGGCCTGTGTGGGTGGTGGCAGTAATGCGGCAGGCGCTTTTTATCATTTCCTGGATGAGTTGCGTGTAAAATTAGTAGCAGTAGAAGCAGCCGGTCATGGCGTTTATAGCGGTAAGAGTGCAGCAACCACACAGTTAGGTAAACCCGGTATTTTACATGGCAGCAAAAGTCTGCTCATGCAAACAGCGGATGGGCAGGTGGTAGAGCCGCACAGTATTTCAGCCGGTTTGGATTATCCGGGTGTGGGTCCGATGCACGCGAATTTATTTGCCAGTGGCCGGGCTACTTTCTTAAGCGCCACCGATGAAGAAGCTTTGCAGGCAGCTTTTCATATCAGTAAAACAGAAGGTATTATACCCGCACTGGAAACAGCGCATGCTTTTGCTGTATTAGGTAAATTAAATCTGAAACCGGATGATAAGGTAGTGGTTTGTTTAAGCGGAAGAGGCGATAAAGACCTGGCTACTTATATGAATGCAATGGATTGATTATTATAACATGATGCTTCCTTCGTGCCCCTTCGAGCCTTCGAGCCTTTGTGGCTAAAAAAAAACTATGAGCAGAATAAAAAACTTATTTGAAAGAAAAAAAAGCCAGGTACTAAATGTATACTGCACAGCCGGCTACCCGCAGCTAAACAGCACGCTGTCCATTCTACATTCCCTGCAAGCGAATGGGGCAGACCTGGTAGAATTGGGTATGCCCTACAGCGATCCGCTGGCAGATGGCCCCGTGATACAGGCCAGTGGTAACAGGGCTTTGGAGAACGGGATGACCATCGCGGTACTTTTTGAACAGCTTGCCGGTTTCAGGAAGGAGATACAATTGCCTGTGATATTAATGGGTTATATGAACCCTGTTTTACAATACGGGTTTGAAAAATTTTGCGCGGAAGCGGCTAAAGTTGGGGTAGATGGATTAATTCTGCCTGATTTACCTGAGTATGAATTTGAAACGGAATATGGCGCCATCATCCAGAAATACGGACTTTATTTTATATTCCTGGTAACCCCCGAAACTTCAGAAGACAGGGTACGAAAATTAGATAAATTAAGCGCCGGTTTTTTATATGCCGTAAGTTCCTCGGCCACAACCGGAAAGGATAAAGATTTTACAGCGGTGGAAACCTATCTGCAAAAACTGCAATCCATGCAACTGAAAAACCCGGTGTTGACAGGGTTTGGCATTAAGGATAACAGTACTTTTCAGTCGGCATGCAAATTTGCCAATGGCGCCATCATTGGAAGCGCTTATATAAAAGCTTTAGATGAGGGTGGTGAGATAGAAACGGTTACCCATCATTTTCTAAGCAATATTATTCAGAAAAAATAAGAAAAAAAATGGAGCGACAAACGGGACTCGAACCCGCCACCTTCAGTTTGGGAAACTGATACTCTACCGGATGAGCTATTGTCGCTTTTAATGCTAAATAAAGTTAAGATGAAACTGGTAATTATTAAATATAATGCGGGAAATATTCAATCGGTGCTGTATGCATTGGAACGGATAGGCATGGAGGCCATTGTTACAGATGATCATGAAGCCATCAAAGCAGCGGATAAAGTGATCTTTCCCGGTGTGGGAGAAGCCAGTACGGCAATGAACTATCTGAAGGAAAGGGACCTGGATACCGTTATTAAAAACCTGGAGCAACCTGTACTCGGTATTTGCCTTGGCATGCAACTCATGTGCGCTTACAGCGAAGAGAACGATACCCAATGTATTGGTATTTTTGAAGAACAGGTTAAATGGTTTCAATCAGCGCAACCGGCGATCAAGGTACCCCAGATAGGATGGAACAATATCTATGACCTAAAAACACCATTGTTTACAGGCATTCCCGAAAACAGTTATTGTTATTTTGTACATGGCTATTATGCAGCCCTGGGCGGGCATACGATTGCAACCACTAATTACATACAACCCTACAGCGCTGCCTTACATAAAAACAATTTTTACGGAACCCAGTTCCATCCGGAGAAAAGCGCCGAAACAGGAGAACAGATATTGAAAAATTTTATTAATCTATAAGCTCAAATAATTAATAATTAATAATTCTTTTTCCAAAATGCAAATTATTCCGGCAATAGATATTATCGATGGAAAATGTGTTCGCTTAACGCAGGGCGATTACGGGCAGAAAACCATTTACAATGAAAATCCTTTGGAAGTAGCCAAAACATTTGAAGCTGCCGGATTGCAGCGCCTTCACCTGGTTGATCTGGATGGTGCAAAAGCCGGATCCGTTAAAAACTGGAAAGTATTGGAAGCTATCGCGGCCAATACTTCTTTGGACATTGATTTTGGAGGTGGTATTAAACAGGAAGAAGATGTGAAGATTGTATTCAGCTCAGGAGCAGCTTTGGCTACTATTGGTAGTTTGGCTGTTAAGAATGAGGCCTTATTTGTACAATGGCTGCACCGGTTTGGGGCGGATAAATTTTTGCTGGGCGCCGATGTGAAAGGGGAAAAAATTGCCGTTGGCGGCTGGTTGGAAACTACGGATATTGATATCTGCGATTTTATCAGTAAATATATTAACCATGGCATACAACAACTTTTTTGTACGGATGTGAGTAAGGATGGAAAACTGGAAGGACCCTCAACCATCCTGTATACAAATATCATTACCCGTTTTCCGGAACTGCATTTTATTGCCAGTGGTGGTGTTAGCTCTATCGGTGATTTACAGGAACTGGAAAGAATGGGTTGTGGAGGGGTTATCGTTGGTAAAGCGATTTATGAAAACCGGATATCACTTGATGAATTAAAAGTATTCCAACAAAACAACACGAATACATAATAAAAAATATGCTTACAAAAAGAATAATTCCATGCCTTGACATCAGGGACGGAAGAACCGTTAAGGGCGTGAATTTTGAAAATATCCGCGATGCCGGCGATCCTGTTGAATTAGGCGCTTTCTATGCACAGCAGGGCGCTGATGAACTGGTATTTTTAGACATCACTGCTACGGTTGAAAAACGGAAGACTTTATCCGAACTGGTAAATAAAATTGCACATCATATCAATATTCCGTTTACAGTAGGCGGGGGTATTGGCAGTGTGGAAGATGTAAGCGTATTATTACAAAACGGGGCCGATAAAATATCGGTTAATACGGCAGCTTTCAAAAATCCGCAACTACTGTCAGACCTGGCCAAAGAATTCGGCAGTCAATGTGTTGTATTGGCCATAGATACCAAACAGGAAGCAGATGGAGAATGGTATGTTTACCTTAATGGGGGCAGGCTGAAGACTGAAACCCGCTGTATTGACTGGGCCAAACGGGCAGTGGAGGCCGGTGCAGGGGAAATATTATTGACTTCTATGAATCACGACGGTACCAAACAGGGTTTTGCATTGGATATTACCGCAACTTTGGCTTCTCTATTACCTGTACCGGTGATAGCATCCGGTGGTGGCGGTACGATGGCGCATTTTGTGGATGTTTTTACAACCGGGAAAGCAGATGCGGCATTGGCAGCAAGTATTTTTCATTTCAAAGAGATCGGGATACCGGAATTGAAAATTTATTTGCATGAGAAGGGGATTGCGGTGAGGCTATAGCTTTTTTGGGGCCACAAAGGCACAAAGATACACTAAGGCCTTTGTGCTGCTTTGAGCCTTGGTGGCATAAGTATAATTTGATAGAATAAATAACTAAAAGAAATGAAAATAGATTTCACAAAATACACAGATGGATTAGTGCCTGCCATCGTTCAGGATTTTAACACCCATAAAGTGCTGATGCTGGGCTTTATGAATGAAGAAGCATTTATAAAAACTGAACAAACAGGGAAGGTTACTTTTTATAGCCGGAGCAAAAAGCGGCTTTGGACAAAAGGAGAGTTGAGCGGTCATTTCCTGGAACTGAAAAGTATCACATCAGACTGTGATCATGATACGCTCCTGGTTAAGGCCCATCCGTTAGGGCCGGTTTGCCATACCGGCGCCGATACCTGCTGGAGTGAGCGAAATTCGAGTGATAACTTTTTATTATATCTTGAAGATATCATCCGCCTGCGTAAACAGGCCCCTGCGGATGAATCATATGT